>DEIK01000070.1:15140-15397 GCA_002352425.1 Rhodobacteraceae bacterium UBA2776 | reverse complement strand
GTAATTTCAACATTTTGCCCACTTTGACTGCGCAATCCTAGATCTGTCAGTGTGGTCTTTCCTGTGGTCTGCGCCATATGCCCTGCCCGCGTTCAAAATCAGTTGCTGGTGAGTGTTACCCCAGTTGGGTGCAAAGGCTCAACCTCTGGCCGCAATCCAAGCAATGGCGCGACGCGGCGGATCATTTCTGCCGCCACCGGAACAGCCGTCCAACCCGCCGTGCGGCGTGGTTTTCGACCCGAAGTTTCGACAGGTTC
>DEIK01000070.1:4698-15064 GCA_002352425.1 Rhodobacteraceae bacterium UBA2776 | reverse complement strand
TTGTCTGCGGTGCCGGTTTTGCCACCGACGGCATAGCCTTCGACCTCGCCAAAGGACGCCGTGCCGCGCACCACAACCTGGCGCAACATCGAACGTGCTTGCGCCGAGGTGCGTTCCGACACAACGGATACGCCCTTGCGCGGGCCGTTTTGGCGCAACAAAGTTGGCGTGACACGGTAACCGCCGTTCAACACGGACGAATAGGCCGTCGCCAAATGCAACGGGCTGGTCGACAATCCGTGACCATAGGAAATTGTCATGGTCGACAATTCCGACCAGTTGGGCGGCAACAACGGCTTGGCCCCTGCGGCCTCAATCAGCTCAACCGGCGTGGCCTCAAGCAATCCCAAAGAGGCCAAAAATTCGCGTTGGCGTTTGACACCGATTTTCACAGCCACGTTGGCCGTGCCGATGTTTGAGGATTTGACGATCACATCCGTCATCGACAATTGCGCACCGTAATTGTGGAAATCGCGGATCTTGAACTTGCCCCAACGCAACGGACCTTTGGTGTTGATCATCGTCGACGGGTTGACCAAACCGACCTCAAGCGCCTGTGCCGCTGTGAAAATCTTGAACACGGACCCCAGCTCATATACCCCCTGAACCGCGCGATTAAACAACGGGCTGTCCGAGGCATCGCCTTCGGTCAACACACGCGGGCGCGTGTTGGGATCAAAGTCAGGCAAACTGACCATCGAAATCACCTCACCCGTGTGTATATCCATCAAAACGGCAGCAGCCCCTTTGGCATTCATCAATTTCATGCCCCCCCAAAGCACCTCGCGGGTGGCGGCTTGAATGGTCATGTCGATCGACAATTGCAGCGGCCGACCATCCAATGTGGGGTCACGCAGATACTCGTCATAGGATTTCTCAACCCCCGCCGTGCCGATCACCTCGGCCGATTGCACGCCTTCGCGTCCAAACGATGCCCCGCCCAGAATATGCGCGGCCAGTTTACCGTTCGGGTAAAGCCGCATTTCGCGGGGACCAAACATCAATCCAGGATCGCCAATGTCATGCACGGCTTGCACTTGCTCGGGGCTGATTTTCTTACGTATCCAGATAAACTTGCGGCTGCCCGTGAATTGACGCACCAGCTTTCCCTCGTCCAGATCAGAGAAAATCGCCACCAATTCGCGGGCGACGCGGGCCTTGTCGATCATGTGAGGCGGCTGCGCATATAGGGCATGGGTGGTCAGGTTGGTGGCCAATATCCGACCATTGCGATCCAAAATATCGGCCCGCCCAGCTGTAATGCTGGCGCCTGTTGCTGCCGCGCGCGGCTCATGCGGTTCGCTGGCGGCCAAAACCCCCATTCGCAGGCCGATCACCCCAAAAGCACAGGCAAAAAACACACCCAGAACCAGCAAGCGGCCCTCGGCGCGCATACGTGATTTGTCGCGCATGACTTCATGGCGCGCACGAATGTTTTCGCGTTCAATCACGTCAGGATTTTCACCAACTTCGCGGGCTTTTAGAATTTGCGTCAAAGGGCGTAGAGGGGTGCGCATCATGGTTTTGCCTCCAGATCGGCCACAACATCGACCGGATTGGTGATCGGACCAAGGTCGGGCGCCGGAAAGGCCACCTGATCAATCTTACCGAATTGTTCGGGCGACAGCGGCAACAGACCCAAACGGTCATAGTTGATTTCCGCCAACTCGCGCAGCCGTTCAGGCCGATTCAAATAGGCCCATTCCGCCCGCAGCACGGCCAGCTTTTCACGCGTTGCGCCGATCTGGTTTTGCAAGCCCGACACCTCTTTAAGCGAGGCACGGGTTTTGTAATTTTCCTGATAGGACCAAAAGGCCAGCCCGATAATGGCCAGCGCCGAGAGAACATAGAAAAAGCTACGCATGGGCGTCATCCTTTAGTGAAATTTTCGGCATCCCCAATCCCGTGCGCTGCATCGGACCGCTGGGATGTTCAGTGCGCATTGCGACCCGTAATTTGGCCGAGCGGGACCGTGGATTCGCGGCCAGTTCTTCATCGTCTGGCCCAATGGCACGGCGGGAAATTAGCTTGAATTGAGGCTTTTCGTCTTCAGTTTCAGGGGCATAGCGGTTCGCCCGCCCCGCCCCGCCAGAGCGCGCCGCAAGGTAGCGCTTAACCACGCGATCCTCCAGCGAATGGAATGTCACAACAGCCAATTTGCCACCCGGTTTCAGGGCGCGTTCGGCAGCCTGCAAACCGGCCAGCAATTCGCCAAACTCATCGTTCACCGCAATACGGATCGCTTGAAAGCTGCGGGTCGCGGGATGGCTTTGCCCCGGCTTGGAGCGCGGCAGACAAGTCTCGATCACGTCAGCCAGCTGCAGCGTGGTTTCAAAGGGCGCAATCAAACGCGCCGTCACAATCGCCTTGGCAATCCGGCGCGAGGCACGCTCTTCGCCGTATTGGAAAATGATATCGGCCAATTCGGCCTCACTGGCAGTATTGACCAGATCAGCCGCTGACGGACCGGTTTGGCTCATCCGCATATCCAGCGGGCCATCTTTCATGAAAGAAAAGCCGCGATCCGCGCGATCCAGTTGCATTGACGAGACCCCAAGGTCCAGCACAACGCCATCCAAAAAATTATCCGCGTAAGTGTCCAGTTTGCCGAACGTACCCAGAGAGAACGACAGCTTGTCGCCGTACTCCCCGGCCCAATCCGCCGCCATTTCGAACGCCAAAGGGTCGCGATCAACCCCGATCACATGGTCCGCACCCGCCGCAAGCAATCCACGCGCGTAGCCGCCCGCACCAAAGGTACCATCCAGCCAAAGACCCGTCACAGGGGCAACAGCCGCCAACAATGGGCGCAATAAGACTGGAATATGAGGGGCATCAGGAGCAGACATCTTCCGCTACTCCCCTTCGTCACCGTCAAGGTAAATTGAGGGGTCGGCATCCGGATCAAAATCATCATCCGCTGTCAGACCACTGTACATTTCAGCCTCATAAGCATCTGGATCCCAGATTTCGAACGTATCACCATTGCCAATGAAATAGGCCTCTTTGCTCAGGCCAATCTTTTCACGGTATTTCGGGGACAAAACCAAACGGCCCGTTTCATCAACCGAGGTCGTCATCGCTTCGGCGTGATACAAACGCTGCAACGCGATACGTTGTTTTGAGCCACGTGGCATTTTACGGATTTTGTCGTCAACTTCGGCGATGGCCTGTGCTGTGAAACATTCCAACTGCTTGCGCCCTTTGCCACCCGCCACAATAATGATGGTAGGGTTGAGACCCTCGCGCCAGTCAGGATCACCGGCCTCAAGAACACGGCGAAACAGGGCGGGGATAGACACCCTGCCCTTTGCATCCACTTTATTGTGGGCTTCACCTCTAAACGTTCCCGACACTGGCCTGCGGCCTCCTTAAAAACTTGTTCCCAGAAAAGGAAACGGCGGGTTTGAGTTAGCTGCCACTACTCAACCCGCCGCCCTCGTCCCGTTTCCGGGGAATTGTCCAACTGCGCGTGCCACCTGGGGGGATGTCTGCTCGCTCGCGCGCCGGATCTCTAGTTAGATAAAAGCGGGTGCCTGTATGAAACCTGACTTAGGTGCCTATGTTCGGGGTTCTTTATGTGCCCCAATTAATTGCCCGTCGTTATCTTGAGATAATGTTTGCCATGGGAATTCGTGGGCGTCAACGGTTTTTTACGGGAAATGCCCGCACAGGCTGGGCTTTGGCGGCGATCAAACACCCTAATGCGGCGGAACATAAAAAGAACACGTGGCACAATATGTAGATACAAGGTCAGTGAAACACTACATATAGTGGCTCAAAAATAGTTCAGAAAAGTCCCATAAAATCCCTAAATATTTTGATTTCTATCAATATGAGGTAAAACAGCGATCGAAAATTGCGAAATTCACCCAAAGATTCGTCCAAAAATGCAGAATGGACCGGCATCACCCGACCCATCCCATAATTTCCCGCTTGCTTGGCGGTTAGGCCACACCGCCGTCAATCAAGCCTTTAGCCAGTTTGGCATAGGCCTCGGCCAACGGCCCCTCACCCGCCGCAACCGGGCTGCCCGCATCCCCGCCAAGGCGCACATCCAGATCCAATGGCAATTCACCAAGGAACGGCACGCCCAGTTTGGCCGCCTCACTGCGCACCCCGCCATGTCCAAAAATATGCGCCTCATGGCCACACTCGGGACAAACATAGGCCGACATATTTTCAACCAGCCCCAAAATGGGGGTTTCAAGTTTTTGGAACAAGGTAATGGCGCGGCGGGCATCCAACAACGCCACGTCTTGCGGGGTGGACACAATGATGGTGCCCGTGACCTCGGTTTTTTGGCCCAAGGTCAGCTGCACGTCGCCCGTGCCCGGCGGCAAATCAATCACCAACACGTCCAACGCGCCCCACGCAACCTCGCGCAGCAATTGTTGCAGCGCCTTCATCAGCATCGCCCCACGCCACGCCAGCGCCTGATCAGGTTTCACCAACAGGCCGATCGACATCATTTTGACCCCATACGCCACAAGCGGGATGATCCTGTCCTCCGCATCCGTCTTCGGGCTATCATGCGCGCCCAACATGCGAGGCTGTGACGGGCCGTAAATATCGGCATCCAACAGGCCAACACGGCGCCCCTGTTTGGCCAGCGCCACGGCCAGGTTCGACGACACGGTGGATTTGCCCACCCCGCCTTTGCCCGACCCAACAGCAATGATGTTTTTCACACCCGCAATCGGTTGGCGGCCTTCGGGGGCGGCCGGTCTTTTGGCTTGTTTCAGGTTTGGCGGCTGCATGGTTGGGCTATGCGCCGTCAGGATCACCGACGTCGATGTCACCCCCGCAAGCCCCCGAACAGCCTCTTCGGCCGCATCGCGCACCTGGGCCAGATTGGCGGCATCCTCGGGGCTTTTCGCCTCGAGCACAAAACGCACAGCACCGCCCTCGACCACCAGCGCCTGCACCAGACCGCTGCCCGCCAGATCGGTGCCATCAGGCAGCTTAACGCCGCTTAGTTCCTTTAGAATATCATCACGGTTCAGGCTCATTTCGCGCATTCCTTTGAATTTATGTTCGCTGTTGTGTCTTTGGTGATAGGTTTTGACACGGCTTACAAGGGGCGAAAACAGCGCAGCCATATTATGGCAACCTCCCTGCCCCACCTATGCGCTGAGCGCATAACGGGATTGCCAACCTGTGTGTTGTGACAATCCGCAAAATTCATATGTTGCCCACTGTCAGCACAATCCGGTTCTGGCGACAACATTATCGAGTGAGACAGCCAATGGCTTTTGCTACAGAATTTAACGCCCTAAACGGCGGCATCACCTACCGCATTGCTGCGGTTTTCAAAGCAGCTGCAACCCGCGCGGCCTGTTACCGCGTTTATAACAAAACAGTTTCCGAACTGAGCGCATTTTCCAATCGTGACTTGTCCGATCTGGGCCTGAGCCGCTCGGACATCAAACGCACCGCACTAGAGGCGGCATACGGCAAGTAAAGAACAACCTCTTCGGTCCGCCTGTCCTTCCCTCCCAGGACATACAGGCGAGACTGGACCGTGGTGGCATCTACCTCCTCCCAGATGTCACCACGCAAAATTCGGGGCAGAGTGTCCTAAATACGCGACGGGCTTTTTCTCCTCCCGAGAACCCGACGCGAAAAAAGCAAACGGCAGTGCCCCCTCCTCCCTGGGCGCTGCCGTTTCTTCGTTTGGTCTGGTCCAGCTTCCAAAATCTTGTTCTGAATTACACGAATGGAAAAAGCGCCCTCGCCACCGATCTCCCTCACGGACACCGACCTGCATCACGAGCGAGCATGTCCGGTATGAGCCCAAAGCTGCCTTGTTTTCCACACCATCGAGGGCGTTTACTTGTCGCTACTAAAAGCCCACCTTACAAGCGAAAATGCAGCGCCAATTATACTGCCCCAGATCGCAGCTTGAACCGCAAGTTTAGAAATCGAAGGCGCCAAATAGACCGAAACGTAGTCGAGTTCTGGATACGATGTTTGAAACTGTTGTTCTGAGAGAAGCGACCAAACTTCACCATTTCCGCTGGTACTCAATGCGATTGCGAAGATCACGGAAGCCGCAATGATTGCACCCAACACCGCACTTCTGACAATTCTTTTCGCTAACAAATTGGTTCTCCCGGTGTAATATCTTCGGGCATCAATGATTAACTCAAAGTAGGTTTTAAAACAATACGCCAGAGTTTCCAGTTTCCAGCGCATTCGGTGCCATTCGTGATGCCTGCTTCGTCCGCAAAGCCGCCACTCGCGCTCACTGTAGTGAAAAAAATTGTGTAGTAACGATTGGGTTTCAAACCCCTCAAGCACGCTCATCCTTGCTTGACCCCATAACCACAAAGGATGTGATCGAATTGACCTGCGGCACCACGCCCAGAATATCGGTGTGGAACACCTTATAGCTGCTCAAATCCGCCACCTCGACCCGCAGCAAATACTCATAGGCCCCCGCCACGTTATGGCATTCACGCACTTGCGGGGCCAATTTGGCGGTGCCGGTGCCTCCAGGCAACTAAGCCGTGTTCATCACTCTGCTTTCCTGCGCATACTCGCACGCATCGCTTCGGCCGTTAGATAGTCCGACGTCAAGGCGTGTTCCCCTTGTAATTGCCCACTGAATTTGCCAGTATTGCAGCATGACGTACTGTTCTGAATTGATTGTATTTACTGATCTCGACGGTACGCTGATTGATCACCACACATACGATTTTTCACCCGCTGCGAAGGCCATTGGCATGCTTGATCGTATGTCTGCTGGGTTGGTTTTGGCCAGCAGCAAGACTGCCCCTGAAATCTATCGCCTTCGCGCTGAAATAGGGTGCGACGCTTGGCCTGCGATTGTTGAGAATGGGGCTGGCGTCTTGCCGCCACTGGTGGCGAAAACGTCGCAGGATACTCAGTATCTTGCTATCCGGACCGTGCTGGATGAGACGCCCGCAGAGCTACGGGGCCTGTTTCGCGGGTTTGGTGACGTTTCCACTGACGAGCTTATGGCGATGACGGGGCTGTCCAAGGAGGGTGCCGTTTTGGCACAGTCTAGAAGCTTTTCTGAGCCAGGTCTTTGGTCTGGAACCGACACCGAACGCGATCAGTTTCTGACGGCTTTGGCCCCGCATGGCGTTTCCGCCCAGCAAGGTGGCCGGTTTCTGACGTTGTCCTTTGGGGCCAACAAGGTTGATCAAATGCAAAAGATCGTCCAATCTTATAATCCACGCTATACGGTCGCCCTGGGCGATGCTCCAAACGATATCGAGATGTTGGAATATGCCGATATCGGGATCATTGTTGCAAACCCGACGCGACCACCGCTACCATCGCTTAGAACCGAAGGTGCCGGGCGCATCATACGCACGAAACAAGCTGGCCCCGCCGGTTGGAATTTGGCCGTGTGCGACATCCTCGAACGGCTCGAACGAGAACAGGACCTGAATAATGGCTGATTTCCATCAGAACGGAAACATCACGACACTGCACAATCTACGCATGCGCGAGATTGCTGAAATGGAAGCAGAGCTTCGGGTTTTTGCCGCGTCACGAAAGATTACGTTGATCTTGCCCTGTCTCTATTCAGAGCTTGAAGGCGATGCCATGCCTCACATCTTAAAAGAGCTGGCTGATGTGAAGTATCTGCATCGTATCATCATCGGACTGGATGCCGCCAATGAGTCCCAATATCGCCATGCCAAAAAGTTTTTCAAAGGACTTAACCAAAACCACATCGTCATCTGGAACGACAGCCCACGTATGCTGGCACTCGGGGCGCGGTTGAAGGCTATGGGCATCGCACCGAGTGAACAGGGAAAAGGCAAAAACGTCTGGTCGGCCCTCGGCTATTTGATGAGCTGTTCTGACTGTGCCGTTATGGCCATTCATGACTGCGATATCCTAACCTACGACAAGGAGATGCTGGCGCGATTGGTCTATCCCGTTGCGAACCCCACATTTCCCTACCAGGTCGCCAAGGGATACTACGCGCGGATCGGAGGCGGCAATTTAAACGGGCGGGTGACGCGGCTATTGGTCAGCCCACTTTTGATTGCGCTGAATCGCGTCATCGGGCCACGGGATTTCATCGACTACCTGCGTAGTTTCCGCTACCCGCTGTCGGGTGAATTCGCCATGCGGACAGCGATTCTACCGGATCTGCGAATTCCGTCTGATTGGGGGCTTGAGATCGGTGTCTTGTCCGAAGCGTGGCGTAATCTGGCACCTAAAGCTGTGTGTCAGGTGGAAATTTCGGATGCCTATGATCACAAGCACCAGCAACTCAGCGCGGATAAGGCCGAAACCGGTTTGAACCGGATGTCGACCGATATTTGCAAGGCGATCTTTCGCAAGCTTGCTGCCGATGGCACGGTTTTTACGCCCAATGTTTTCAGAACCCTGAAAGCAACTTACTACCGCTCGGCTCTGGATCTATTGGATAGCTATTGCAGTGATGCACAAATGAACGGACTTGAGATAGACCGCCACTCCGAAGAACGCACGATCGAGCTGTTTGCCGAAAATATCATGCGTGCTGGACAGGTATTTCTGGACAACCCGCATGAGACACCTTTCATCCCGACATGGAACCGCGTCCATGCTGCCGACCCAAGTTTTCTGTCAGATATGCATGCGGCTGCCCAAGCCGACGAAGCGGAATACTAGGGTCCAGACCCTAAGGCCTGCTTCCATTGGTGATCCAGCGGCACTGATAGGGGGCCAATGCGAGGGTCTCTTGGTTCATATCAATCGGGTCGCCGTGCAGCAGGTCAAACCATGCCTCATCTTCAATGAGGTTCATCGACAGATGTGACAAAAGCACGGTTTGATCGCTGACATTGTGCAACGCAAAGATCGACTGCCGCCGGTCAAGGCTTTGCCGCCAGACACCAAAGACCTGATCCCCCAATGGCATTGTGAATTGCGTTGCGTTGGGGTGGAATGCTGGTTGCTTTGCCCGAATGCGCAACCGTTCGGTCAGGGCCGCCATGACGCGTGCTTGTATAGATGTGGGATCGTTCAACAAAGCGTTCAATTCAGGATAATCCCACTTATGCCTGTTGATCGCGCGGTTCATGCCGCGATGCGCGACCTGCGCATGATCGTTGGGTGTGGCCAGCATGGCATGGATGTAGAATGCGGGGATCCCTTCCAGCGACATTGGGATCGTTTGGGTGCAAATGAAGCGGTCAAAGTGATGATCGTCTTTGCCTGTAAAGGTTTGGGAGGTGGCCTCGTAGTAGGTTGTGTTGATTTCATAGGGGGCCTCCCCCCCGTCTGGCAGCGACCGCATCGACACCAGACCGCCAATGTTCTTTATCGTGTCGATCATCTGGTTCTGCTCTTCGACGGGCAAAATACCTTCGACCGGACGCATTCCGATCCCGTCGTGGCTGGCCGTGAAGTTCAGATAGGCACTCCCCATCGAGGCAGGGGGCATGCCGCTTTGCCAGCGACGTAAGTAATGGGCCGACCCGGACATCACCGCATGCAAGATCAGCGGAGGCAGCGGAAAGTTGTAGATGGCGTGGGCTTCGTCGTGATTGCCGAAGTAGCTCAGGTTCTCGGCCTTGGGAACGTTCGTTTCCGTCAGCAGTATGATCGTTTCATCTGCATAATCGCATAGCACCCGCATCAATTTGATGATCGCATGGGTCTGAGGCAGGTGAATGGAAGCGGTGCCAGATTCTTTCCAAAGAAACGCAACGGCATCCAGCCGGATAATTTTTACACCGTTATCTACATGTAGTCGAATAATCCGCAGGAATTCCAACAGCACTTCAGGATTGCGAAAATCCAAATCGATTTGATCGTGGCTGAAGGTGCACCAGACATGACGCGTCCCGTTGGCCGTCTCGACCTTCTGCAACAGCGGCGTGGTACGGGGGCGGACGACATCCGAAAGGTCCTCAGTGGGGCTGGCTTCAAAAAAGTACTTGTTATAGGGCGCTTGTCCCTGCCGGTATGCGTTGAACCATTGTCCCTGACTTGAAACATGGTTCAACACCAGATCTGACATCAGATCAAAGTCTTGGCTGATCCGGTTGATATCGGGCCAATCGCCCAGTTGCGGATTGACTGACCGAAAATCCGATACCGCAAACCCATCGTCTGACGTGTAGGGAAAGAAGGGCAAAATATGCACCCCACTCATCACGCCTTTCATCCGGCGACGTAGGAAGTCATGCAGCAGATCAAGCGGCTTATGACTGCCGTCGATGATCGAATTGCCGTAGGTGATCAGAAGGCTATCCCGCTCGGACCACAGATCGTTGCTGGGAACCCGCCCATCTGCGCGTTGGGCAGGGCCTTCGGGCCAGAAGGAGGCAACAACCTGACGCGCAACTGCGTCGCTATCTGCGGCTGGGTAGATTTGCTGAAGAAGGCG
>DEIK01000070.1:0-4582 GCA_002352425.1 Rhodobacteraceae bacterium UBA2776 | reverse complement strand
CATCCTTGGGTTCATATTAGGCTGCGGCCTTTTGGTGCAGCAAGCGGCGTTTCTTGATTGTCAGTTTCTTGATTGTAAAACTCGGAACACCACTGCGGCCACCACATCGCGGGATGCTAGTTCAAAACAACCGTAAAAGAACGATCTGATCGACAAAAGCTCGTGTGTTTCGGATACAATCAGAACCTATCAATTTGTCCCGCTGAACGACAGCGGACATACAGCTTGTTTCCTTGAATGCACATTTTGTCCGCGTAGCCGCCACTCGCGCTCACCGTAGCGAAAAAACTTGTGTAGTAACGATTGGGTTTCAGACCCCTCACGCCCGCTCATCCTTTGGCGAGCCCATCACCACATAAGAAGTGATCGAATTCACATGCGGCACCACGCCCAGAATATCGGTATGGAACACCTTATAGCTGTTCAAATCCGCAACTTCGACTCGTAGCAGATATTCATAAGCGCCTGCCACATTATGACATTCCCGCACTTGTGGCGCCAGTTTCATCGAGCGCTCAAACGCTTCTTGCGAGGCCTTGGAATGATCAGACAGGCCCACGGCCACATAGGCGCTAAACCCGTTGCCGACCTTCTCGCGGTCCACCACCGCGCGGTACCCTTTAATCACCCCGTTGCGCTCCAACTCTTGCACACGGCGCAAACAGGCCGATGGCGACAACGCCACCTTTTCGGCTAAATCTACATTGCTGATCCGCCCATCCCGCTCAAGTGTGCGCAATATCTCATCGACCTTACCATCAATTTCGTACATTTATTGCGCACCTTTTTCATTGGGCGATGTATTAGACGTAAAATTGCGCCCAATATGGCACATAATTGCCGAACCAATCCAAAAAGGCAACGCCCATGAGTTTCGACGTCATCCTCGCCCTGATCGGCTTTGCCGCAATCAGTTCCATCACACCGGGGCCCAACAATCTGATGTTGATGGCATCGGGCGCCAATTTTGGGCTGGTGCGCACGGTCCCGCATATGTTGGGTGTCTCATTCGGCTTTGTCTTTATGGTGGTGCTGGTTGGGGCAGGATTGGTACAGGTGTTCGACGCGTTTCCTGTTACCTATACGGTGCTCAAGGTGGTCAGTGTCACTTACCTGCTATACTTGGCGTGGAAAATCGCCAGCAACCGCAAACCCTTGCGCGGCGCGCAGGCCAGCGGCAAAGCGATGACATTTCTGCAAGCTGCCGCCTTTCAATGGGTCAACCCAAAGGCATGGACGATGGCGCTGACCGCCCTTGGGGTCTATGCGCCGCCCTCCCCAACACTGATGAACATCCTTGTGGTGGCCGGCGTGTTTGGGCTGACAAATTTTCCCGCGATCACCACATGGGTGTTGATGGGCCAGCAACTCAGCCGGTTTTTGAACACCCCGCGCCGCTTGATGATCTTTAACGTGACGGCGGGGGTGTTGCTGGTGGCCGCACTTTACCCGATCTTGTTTCCGTCACCCGTCTGATGTGGCAATCGCCAGCCCGTTGGTGACCGCGGTGAACACTTCGGAAAACACGCAATCCGCCTTTGGAAACGCGTCCTGAAGCGCAGTGGTGATGGCAGATGTCAAGCTGGAGCCACCAACAAAAACAATCTGCCCAACACGAGCCTTGGGGACACCTGCAATCTGTAGGGTCTCCAGCGCGCAAGCCTTGATGGCAGCCACATTCGCGCCAATCGAGGTGTTCAAGGCCTGCGTCGACAGATCCGCCGCCAATTCTGGTTCCAAAACCCCCAGATCAATCACGCCAGCCCCGTCTTTTTTGGCGTCGCTATTCGCGTCGATCTTGCCCCGCTCAACCGCAAAGGCAATGTCATGGCCCAACTGGAATTCCAGCGTCGTCGCCAAGCGTTTAAATTTTTCAGGCTCAACAGCCAATTTTTGCATTTCAGCCACCATCGCGACGGTATCACCGCCGTAGATAAAGGCGATTTTTTCCCATGTGGCCAGATCGTTGAAAATCGCGCTGGGGGCTGGCAAAGTGCCCGCGCCCAGATGTTTTCGTAACATCGCCCCTTTGCCCAGCAACGGCATCACATGCTCAATGCTGACAGAGCGGTCAAAATCCGTGCCGCCAATCCGAATGCCGTGATTGGCGATGATGTTCACACCGGTTTGCGTGGTTTCAAACAACGAGAAATCCGAGGTCCCACCGCCGATATCCACCACCAAGCCCAATGCGTCGCCTTGCAGCGGGCTGCGCACCGAAATCGCAGCGGCCTCGGGCTCGGCCATAAAGCGCACTTCCTTGAAGCCTGCCGCCAAATAGCACTGGCGCAAATCATCCTCGGCTTTGGCATCCAGAGCGGCGCCTTCATCATGGAAATGCACGGGCCGGCCCGAAAGCGCGGTGTCAAATGAGTGGCCGCTGCTGATCTCGGCTTGCTCTTTTATCTGCGCCAAAAACCGCGCGATGATATCAACGAAAGCCACCGTTTCATTCAATATCCGGCGCTTTTCATGCATGATAGGCTTGCCCAACACCCGCTTTAGCGCCCGCATATACCGCCCCTCAAGCCCGTCAATCAGGGCGGTGTTTGCATCCTGCCCAATCAAGGTTTTGCGCGTCGCAAAATCAAAGAAAAACGCGGTTGGCAAGGTGGTCTGCCCATCGGCAAATGCCACCAACTTTGGCGCGCCACCTTGCATGAAGCCAGCAGCCGAATTCGACGTACCGAAATCTATGCCCAATGTATGATTTGGTGCCAATTTGCCGCTCTTTTCTTATGAGAAAACGGCTAGATAGAGCAAGGGGCTCCTACGTGTCAAGTCGTGAGTATCCCTAAACAACTAAACCCTAAAATGGCACGTCATCCGCCCGATCCGCTGCCACCACAAAGCGCGCCACGACCTTTTTTGATCCGGCCCGTTCAAACTCGATATCCAGCTTGTCGCCCTCGACGCCCATCACATAGCCATAGCCGAACTTCTGATGAAACACCCGCTCACCCTGTGTGAAACTGGCATTCGCCTTCACATCAATCACCGCCTTGCTGGCCTCGCGTGGCGCACCGAAACCGCGCTCCTGTTGGCGGTTCTGCATCCGTTTCCAGCCAGGGGAACTATAGGCGTCCGCGTCAGCCGCCTTGGCTTCCATCGTTGCACTGGGCGCCATACCAGCCGCGCCATATCCGCCGCCAAACAGGCCCGGCGGGGTCAACACTTCGACATGTTCTTCGGGTAACTCGTCAATGAAACGCGACGGCAGTTGCGATTGCCATTGACCATACACCCGCCGGTTCGCGGTGAAGGAAATCGTGCACAGTTCTTCCGCCCGCGTGATCCCGACATAGGCCAGACGCCGCTCCTCCTCGAGCCCCGCCTTACCGCTTTCATCCATGCTGCGTTGTGAAGGGAACAAGCCGTCCTCCCACCCCGGTAAAAACACTGCCGGAAACTCCAACCCTTTGGCCCCGTGCAAGGTCATGATCGTCAGTTTTTCCTCATCCTCATCCGACGCATTGTCCATAATCAGCGCGATATGTTCCAAAAACCCTTGCAGGTTTTCGAACTGTTCCAACGCCTTGACCAATTCTTTTAGGTTTTCCAACCGCCCCGGTGCATCCGGTGACTTATCCTTAAGCCACATCTCGGTGTAACCGGACTCTTCAAGGATCACTTCTGCCAGCTCCACATGGCTCGCTTCAGGGTCCGCCGCCGCAGCCGCCCAGCGCGAAAATCCGTCGACCAGTTCTTGCAAAGCGCCCTTGGCCTTGCCCTTGATCTCGCCCGCTTCCAGCAGTTTTCGTGCCGCCACCAGCAAGGGAACCCGCGCCGCCCGCGCCGCCATCTGAATGGTTTGCAACGCTTTATCGCCCACCCCGCGCCGCGGCGTGTTGATGATCCGCTCGAACGCCAGATCATCCTCGGGCTGCACTGTGACGCGAAAATAAGCCATCGCATCGCGGATTTCCATCCGCTCGTAAAATCGTGGCCCACCAATCACGCGGTACGGCAAGCCAATGGTCAAAAAACGGTCCTCAAAGGCCCGCATTTGGTGGCTGGCCCGCACCAGTATCGCCATGTCATCCAGCGAAACACCTGCGGCCCCACGGGTGCCCAATTGCATCGCTTCGGCCTCATCGCCAATCCAGCGCGCCTCTTCCTCACCGTCCCAATGGCCGATCAGCCGCACCTTGTCGCCCTCGGTTTTATCCGTCCACAGTGTCTTGCCCAACCGCCCTTCGTTGCCAGCAATCACCCCCGATGCCGCGCCCAGAATGTGATGGGTCGAGCGATAATTCTGCTCCAGCTTGACCACCGTCGCGCCCGGAAAATCTTTCTCAAACCGCAGGATGTTGCCAACTTCGGCCCCGCGCCAGCCGTAGATCGACTGATCATCGTCGCCGACACAGCAGATGTTCTTATGCCCACCCGCCAACAGCCGTAGCCACAGGTATTGCGCAACATTGGTGTCCTGATATTCGTCCACCAAGATGTACTTGAACCAACGCTGATACTGCGCGAGCACGTCATTGTGCTGCTGGAAAATCGTCACCACATGCAGCAACAAATCGCCAAAATCCACTGCATTCAGCGTCAGCAACCGCGCTTGATAGGCGGCATACAG
>DEIK01000031.1 GCA_002352425.1 Rhodobacteraceae bacterium UBA2776 | reverse complement strand
TATTTCCCCTACGACTATCCCGCTCCAGACGCCAATGAAGCCCCCTTCAAACCCACCGTCACCGTGTTCCCGACCCCGTGGAATGAGGCCACCCAACTGGTGCACATCGGCATTCAGGGCCAAATGCCCGCGCTTGAGGATCGCCCCGCGCTGAACCTTGTGTTCCTGATCGACACCTCAGGCTCAATGAACGAACCCAACAAACTGCCCTTACTGGTCCAAAGTTTCCGCCTGATGCTGTCCGAATTGAATGAAAACGACGAAGTGTCGATCGTCACCTACGCGGGCAGCGCCGGACAGGTTCTGGAACCCACCCGCGTCAAAGACAAGGCCAAGATCATGGCCGCCTTAACACGGCTGTCTGCGGGCGGCTCAACCGCCGGTCAGCAAGGCTTGCAACAGGCCTATGCCGTGGCCGAAGACATGCGCGCGGATGGCGAAATCAGCCGCATCGTTTTGGCCACGGACGGTGATTTCAACGTCGGCATCAGCAATCCTGACCAACTAAAAGACTACATCAGTAAAAAACGCGACAGCGGTACGTACCTGTCGGTTCTGGGCTTTGGCCGTGGCAATCTGGACGACGCCACCATGCAAGCGCTGGCCCAAAACGGTAACGGACAGGCCGCCTATATCGACACCCTGTCCGAAGCCCAAAAAGTGCTTGTCGACCAACTGGGCGGCGCGATGTTCCCCATCGCCAATGATGTAAAAATTCAGGTCGAGTTCAACCCCGCCCAGATCGCCGAATACCGCCTGATCGGCTACGAAACCCGCGCCTTGGCCCGCGAGGATTTCAACAACGACAAGGTGGATGCCGGCGAAATTGGCGCTGGCCATAACGTCACGGCGATTTACGAAATCACACCCGTTGGCTCAAGTGCCATCCTGAACGACGCGCTGCGCTATCAAACGGCACCCGAGGGTGACGGCAATGGCGAGTTTGGCTTTCTGAAACTGCGCTACAAAACGCCGGGTGAGGACAGCAGCCAATTGCTCACCACCCCGATCACCTCCGGCATGGGACAACTTAGCGACGACATCCAGTTCTCAGCCGCAATCGCAGGCTACGGGCAATTGCTGTCCGGCGGCAAATACCTGCAAGACTGGGGTTATGACGCGTTGATTGAACTGGCCAATCAGACCAAAGGCAACGACGCTTACGGCTATCGTAGTGAGGCCATCAAACTGATGCGCTTGGCCAAATCATTAAGTTCAAACTAACCCCATCATTGTTCCAAAAATATCCGCGCCGCAGGCAAAAAACTTCTTGCCTGCGGCGCGGATATTTAAGCAAAAAAGAAACAGGGCGCGAAGCCTTCAGCCGCGCGCCCTTCCTACATCTCGCAAGATGTCTAATTAACTTTTTTGGCTTTCTTCGCCTTGCCTTCAACCGATTTTGCGGTTCCAGACACATCGGATGCGATCCGGATTTGACGCGGCTTTAACGCCTCAGGCACTTCGCGCATCAGATCAATATGCAGCATCCCATCCCTATGGGCAGCCCCACTGACACGCACGTGATCTGCCAAATGGAACCGGCGTTCAAACGCCCGTGTTGCGATGCCACGGTGCAAATATGTGCGCTCTTCTTCCTGCGCTTTGCGGGCCGTGATGATCAGTGAATTCTCGCGCACCTCGACCGACAGGTCTTCATCCGAAAACCCGGCAACAGCGATCGTAATGCGCCATGCGTCTTCGTCGGTTTTCTCGATGTTATAGGGCGGATAGGTTTGTTTGCTGACGTCGTTTGTGAAAACGCGGTCCATCATATCGGCAACTTGATCAAAGCCGACAGTGGCGCGGTACAGCGGTGCTAGGTCAAAATTTCTCATATCAGTTCATCCTTTTCTAAGCGACAAAAGTATTAAGCCTTCCATCATGGACAGGCATTTTACTCGTCCCAAACCCGCAAGCGCAGCGTCTGGTTATACTTAGATGGGAATGTCCGATTTGGATTTCAAGCCTTGCTAAGGCTTCACAAAACGCGCGCCACTTGCCCGCGCACCGCCCCCAACCTTTAATCGTTTCGCTGTCAGACGTGCAGTCGGGAACACCCCGCGACCCGCGCGTAAATTCGCCATCAACTCTGGCACCAAACGCGACAATTCCATCCCAAACGAGGTTGAGCCATCCGCATCACGCTTGCCGCTCGAGATAATCGAAACGATCCGCGCGCGTCCACCAGTGCGATCAAACACCGGCGCGCCGGAGGAGCCAAAATAAACATCGCATGAAAACGCGATCAAACTGTCTTGACGGCCAAGCACGCCACATTCCTTTTGCCACGACAGTGTTTCTGAACGCCCCTGCGCATAGGACACAACGCTCACCTCATTCCCAAGCCCGGAAAACGACTGGATCGTAAAGGGCGCGGCAAGTGCTGCCGGAATTGGCTCTGATAACTGCAAAAGCGCAACATCATTGCGGATGCGTTTGAAATTATTGGGTGAATTGGTGTCATAGTCCGGATGCACCACGGCCCGCAAAACACTGCGCGTTGCCACAGATTTACCATCACGCATGCCCGCACTAAACGATATCAATGTCGGATCCCGCCGCGCACCCGTTGCCTTTTCAAACAGGCAATGCCCCGCCGTCAGCACAATATCAGGGCGCAGCAAAACACCCGTGCAATACCCGTTGTTCCCAAAATCCACACGGCCCACGGCCTCCCAGCCCAAGGTATCAGACCGCAAGGTCAGTCGCCGCAATCCGGTATCTTCCGCCGTGGTCGGCAGGGTCAGGCTGGCAAAAAGGAGGGCGGTCAAAACCGCAATCTTGCGCATCTTCATGGCCGCAAAAACTTGGCGCCCGTGCGGCTAACACCGCCTTGCAGGCCCAATCGACGTGTCACAGGTTTGGCACGCTGGAACGGGCCTTCTGTGGCCTCCAACTCGGTCAAAATTTCTGCCAGAGGATCTTCCAACGCCATGCCCAGCGCCACTTTGCGCCCGTTCACATCGGCCATCGCAGAAACCACTGAAACGATCCGCGGAACCTCGCCAGCTTCCCCCATCAAAAAGACCGGCGCACCGGAGGAGCCATAGTCAACATTGCACGACATAATCAAGGTGCCTGATTGGCGAGCCAAGACGTTGCAGCTTTCCTGGATAGAGGGCGATTCAGCGCGATCATGGGCATAAGACACGATGCCAATATCCGCGCCTTTGCGTGGCCGCACATCCGTTTGAAACGGCGTGATTGAGGATTTGTTGATGGGCCGCGTCAATTGCAGCACCGCCAAATCATGACGCACCCGAATTTCCTCGGACTTTAGCGAAAACTCATAGGAGGGATGCACAACAGCGCGTTTCACGTTGGCATAGGCGCTGGCACGTCCGCCACGCCATCCGGCCAAGAATTCGATAGCAGTGTCATCCACCCGTTCGCCCGTGTGTTTGTTGAACACACAATGCGCCGCCGTCAGCACCAAATCCGGTGCAATCAACGCCCCCGTACACATATTTTTGCCCGCAATGTTCAACCGTCCAACGGCTTCCCATCCGCGGCTATCATCGCCGGTTAGCATTTTTCGCAATCCTCCCTGATCGGCAAATCCGGGTGTTGCAAAGCTGGCCGCAAAAGCCAACAGGCTGAAAAATCTACGCATGTTATCTCCACTGTTTCGTGGTGATTATCGGCGTGATACGGCAGGATTAAGGCTGATTTTCGGCAATTTCGCGTGGTTTTGGCCCGCCCGTGGCCCAATCCAGCAGCTCGACCGTATGCACAACAGGCACTTTGGTGCCGCCGCCGATCTGCACCATACAGCCAATGTTGCCCGCCGAAATCACATCAGGGGCCTTTGCTTCGAGCGTCTGAACCTTGCGGTCTTTCAGTTGCTGCGAAATCACTGGTTGCATCAGATTATAGGTCCCGGCCGAGCCACAACACAGATGGCTGTCCGCCGGTTCAACCACCTCGAACCCTGCCCGTTTCAACAAGGTTTTAGGGTGGGTTTTAATCTGCTGCCCATGCTGCAATGAACAGGCCGAATGATAAGCGACGCGCATGTCCCTGGGCGCGCCTTGCGGCATATCCAGCTGCATCAGAACCTCGGACACATCCATCGCCATACCCGAAACCGTGGCCGCATCCGCCGCCATCGCGTCATTCCTGAACATATGCCCATAGTCCTTGACGGTGGTGCCACAGCCCGAGGTGTTGATCACAATCGCATCCAGCCCCTCGCCGTTTTTCTCAGCCATCCAAGCCGCAATATTCGTCGCCGCCGAGGCATGCGCCTGCTTTTCCTTGCCCATGTGATGGGTCAATGCCCCGCAACAGCCCATGCCCTTGGCCACCACCACCTCACAGCCCAACCGGCGCAACAGCCGGATGGTGGCGTCGTTGATATCGGTGTTCAGCGCCTTTTGCGCACAGCCCGTCAACAGCGCCACCCGCATTTTACGCGCACCCTTGGCGGCAAACACCTGTGGGTCATCATTGCGACTGATCGCAGGAATGCGCTTTGGGGCCATCGCCAACATCGCCTTTAGGCGGGCATCCGGCATCAAAAACGCAAAGGGCCGCCCGATTTTCGCACCCAACAGCGCCAGTCTGAACCTCTTTGGATAAGGAATGATCTGCGCCAACACCGCGCGCAACATCCGGTCCATCAAGGGGCGCTTATAAGTCTGCTCGATATAGGCCCGCGCCTGATCAACCAGATGCATGTAATGCACCCCCGAAGGGCAGGTCGTCATACAGGCCAAACATGACAGGCATTTGTCCACATGCTCGACGGTTTTCTTATCGGCAGGACGGCCGGTTTCCAGCATATCCTTGATCAAATAAATTCGACCGCGTGGGCTGTCCAATTCGTCGCCCAATACCTGATAGGTCGGGCAAGTCGCCGTGCAAAACCCGCAATGCACACAGGCCCGCAAAATTTCATTGGCCCGTTCAATGTTCGGGTTTTGCAACTGTTCTGGGGTAAAATTCGTTTGCATGGGTTTTACGTCACCTAATGAATGCGATTGCCAAGAGTTGTCGGCACTACAATGTCCGTCACCCCCTGATCTAAAAAGTGTAGCGTCGCTTTTTGGGCAAAATCCGCCGTGCGAAAGTCAGACTGGATCAGCACATCCACAAACCGCCACCGTAACCGCCACCGTGGCAAATCCGGTGCTATTTGCCGAACCAAACGCGCCAAGGAACGTAACTCATCGCGCAATTCTGCCGTCACACAAAGTCGGCTGCCCCGATCTGACGGCCCAAACTCCCACATCAGATCAGGCGAAACAGGGACCAAGGCCTGCATGATTTCGACAATATCCAGCTGCCCCCCATCGGGGTACGAGAACATGTCTTCAATCGCATCCGTTTTGCTTGCGAACACCCGCCAAAACGTTGCGATTTTTGCGCGGGTCTCTTCACCAATCAACGAAGCCACGTAATCATATGGGTCCATGCCGATGCTCAACCCATCAACCCCGCGTTCAAAATGCCCCGTGGATCGAACTGCGCGCGCAATCTGGCCGTGATGCTGACCAATGGCCCAACTTCGGGCTGGAACCGCGCAAAATCTGTGCCGCGCACCAATGTTGCATGACCCCGCACAGCGCCCATTTTGGCCCGCACATCGACGCCTTGCGACATCAAGGCCCAGATCAAGCCGCCGCCCCAATCCAGCATTGTCGCATCGGCCCCCAAACCAGCAACCACCTGCGGCGCGTCCGTGGGTTTCACCGAAATACGCCAGACGTTGCCCTGTATCTCGTGAAACGGCACCACGTCACGCAAACCTTGCCAAACCTCGGATACCTTAACCGGATCGGCTTCAATTTCGGCTTCGCCAAACGGTGCCAACAAAGCTTGCAACCGCGTTGCGCGATAGGCCACCGACTCCGTGAACCCCTCTAGCCGCAAAAGCGTGCGGCCACTGTCATAGGCCGCGCCCGACACCTCATAGGCTGACCCAAGTGCCACCGCCATCGCCGCAACCGCTTGGACGTTGCTCAATCCGTGCAACACCACACTGGCGCTGGTTTCAACGTCCGGCAGCACCTTGAACGCAACCTCGCTGATCACCCCCAATGTGCCATGTGCGCCCGCCATCAGCTTGACCAAATCATAGCCCGTGACGTTCTTCATCACGCGGCCACCGTTCTTTAAAATGTCGCCACGTCCATCCACAAACCGCACCCCGATCAGACTATCGCGGCAGGCCCCTGCCTGCACCCGCCTTGGTCCCGAGATATTCGCAGCCACCACGCCGCCAATTGTCGGCGCGCCATTTGTCCCCAACAAACCGCGATGGTCCATCGGCTCGAACGGCAAACGCTGGTTTTCAGCCGCCAAAACCGCTTCAATCTCGGCCAAGGGCGTGCCGGCCGCAGCCACGATGGTCAAAGCGCCTGGCTCATACAAACTGATGCCGCACATGGCGGAGGTGCTCAGCTCCTCACCTTCACAATGCACCCCACGGCTGCCATTGCCGACAATCCGCAATGGCCCCTTTGCCATCGCAATAGCCTCTGACAATTGCGCTTCGTCACGCGGTTTCATGCTCATTGACCGGCCCGCCGCGACACACTGGCATCCAGCGGAAACACTTTGGCCGGATTAAGTAGCCATTTCGGATCAAACACGTCTTTCACCCGCAACTGCGCCTCTAAATCGACCGCGTTGAACTGATCGACCATCAGATCACGTTTCTCAACCCCGACCCCATGTTCGCCCGTCAAACAACCGCCAACCTCGACGCATAACCGCAAAACATCCGCGCCAAAGGCCTCGCATTTTTCCAGGTCCCCTGGCTTGTTGGCGTCATACAGGATCAACGGATGCATATTGCCATCCCCTGCGTGGAACACGTTGCCAACCCCCAACCCGTATTCAATACTCAGCTCACCAATGCGCCGCAACACATAAGGTAACTCGGTCACTGGGATCGTGCCGTCCAGACACATGTAGTCATTGATTTGTCCCATCGCGCCAAAGGCCGATTTGCGCCCCAACCAGATTTTCGCGCTCTCTTCTTCGGATTTGCTCTCGCGCAGCTCCACCGGTTTGTGCCGCCGCGCGATGCCGGTGATCACCTTCAGTTGTGCGTCGATTTCCGCGTCTGATCCCTCGACCTCGACGATCAACAGTGCCTCGCATTCAGGGTATCCCGCATGGGCAAATGCCTCGGTCGCCTCGATGCAGGGGCGGTCCATGAACTCGATCGCAACTGGCAAAACGCCAGCCTTGATGATGTCCGAGACACATGCGCCCGCCACCTCGTTTGAATCAAACCCGATCAACACAGGCCGCGCCCCTTCGGGTTTGGGCAGTATCTTCAACGTGGCCTCGGTCACCACGCCCAGCTGCCCCTCAGAGCCACAAATCAAACCCAGAAAATCCAGCCCACCCGCGTCTAGGTGCGCGCCGCCAACCTCGACCACACTGCCGTCCATCAACACCATCACAACACCCAACAGATTGTTGGTTGTGACGCCGTATTTCAAACAATGCGCCCCACCGGAATTCATCGCGATATTGCCCGCGATCGCACAGGCCAACTGGCTGGAAGGGTCAGGGGCGTAAAAGAACCCCTCTTCCTCGACCGCGCCGGTCACAGACAGGTTTGTACGCCCTGACTGAACCCGAATAATCCGATTGTCATAGTCGGTTTCCAATACATCGCTCATCCGCGCCACGCCCAAAATCACACTGTCAGCGGTGGGCAAAGCGCCACCCGCCAAAGACGTCCCCGCCCCACGCGGCACCACGGGCACACCCATGTCGTGACAGATTTTCAAAACCGCCGACACCTCGGCCGTATCTGTGGGCAACACCGCACACAGCGGTGGGCAGCGATAAGCGCTCAGCGCATCACACTCATAGGCCTTGGTCTGCGCCGCGTCGGAAATCACTGCCCCATTTGGCAACACGGATTGCAACCGCGCCACAATTTGCGCTTTCTTGGCGAGAATGGCGGCGTCTGGTGTGGGCATTTCCATAGAGGACTCTCCAGATGTTCATGATTGGTAATAAAATATAACCAATTTTCAGGGCTGGCAAGCTTTAACCACGCCCTCTATAATCATGCCATGGAACTCCTTGATCGACTACAGTTTTTCAGCCTCCTTGACCTGATTGCCATCACATTGCTGGCAGTGTCATGGGTGGGAATCGGTTTCATTATTGAGCGCGAGGGCGGTAAACGCCCCTCTGTTTCAGTCCTGATGGCCGATTACCGACGCAAATGGATGATCCAGTTTGTCACCCGCGCACCGCGCATGTTTGACGCGACGATTTTGGGTAGCTTGCGCCAGGGCACCACCTTTTTTGCCTCTGCCTGCATGATTGGCATCGGTGGTGGACTGGCGCTGATTGGCAACAAAGAACAACTGCTGGGCATCGCCCAAGACCTGTCGCTGCAAAATGCACCCGCCATCGTTTGGGAGGCCAAGATCATCGTGGTGATCCTGTTCCTCGCCAATGGGTTTTTGAAATTCGTCTGGGCGCATCGGTTGTTTGGTTACTGCGCCGTCCTGCTCGCATCGGTGCCCAATGACGTCACCGACCCCACTTGCCTACCCCTCGCAGCCAAAGCGGCCGAAATTAACATCACAGCGGCACGCAGCTATAACAACGGGCTGCGGTCTATCTATTTTGCGCTGGGGGCGCTGGCCTGGTTGCTGGGCGCAACCCCATTGATTATGGCCACGGCCTTCACCGTGCTGATCTTGTGGCGCCGTGAATTTGCCTCCCATTCGCGCAGCGTGATGGTCTAGCATTCACATCACAGGCCTGTCACATTGCGCCGATAACTTGGCTACAGGTTTTCACGGAGAACGACATGAACGAGGCTAAAAAAATCATCGAAGGCCTGGCCCTGCCGGTCATTGCGGTGAATGCAAACCTTGAGATTCTTGCCGTCAATTCACTAGCGGACCATGCCTTTGACGGTATAGGCCATGAAGGTGGGTTCGCAGATTTTTTAGAACGCGTCGACGGGTTGAAAGAACACCTGAAATCCACCTTGGAATCCGGCCAACCCTCAAAGACCAAAGTCAAACCCAAAGCAGGGTATCGCTCGGATTACACCGTTACAATCAAAAACATTGGCACATTGGGGGGTCATGCCTCCCCTGTCGCGTTGATGACATTTGAAGACCGCACCCTGTCAAACGATTTGAAAACCATGCGCGTCGAATTTGTCGCCAACGTCAGCCATGAAATCCGCTCGCCACTCACCGCCATTTCCGGCTTTGTCGAAACCCTGCAAGGCCCAGCAGTTGAAGATGTTGCTGTCCGCACAAGGTTTCTGGATCTTATGGGGCGCGAAGTCACCCGCATGACCAATCTGGTGTCCGACTTGTTGTCCCTGTCCCAAGTCGAGGCCAAACAACGGCGTTCCCTCAAAAACAAGGTCGAAATAGGGTCTGTCATTGATCAAGCCCTGAGCACTGTTTCGGCAACGGCCAAGAAACACCAGAAAACGCTCATCGCAGACATTGCCCCAAAACTACCCGATGTGATGGGGCGACAGGATGACCTGATCCGTGTGCTGATCAATCTGCTAGAAAACGCAATCCATTACAGCCGCCAAGGCGGAGAAATCAACCTGACCGCCCGTGTCGAACGTGACGGCAACCCGCTGGGTCAAGACGCGCTGATGATTGCCATAAAGGACGATGGTGATGGGATTGCCGCCGCAGAAATTCCCAACCTGACCCAACGCTTTTACCGCGTCGACAAAAGCCGTTCACGCAATTTGGGTGGCACAGGTTTGGGATTAGCCATCGTCAAACACATCCTGGTGCGACATCGCGGTGAGCTGGTGATCGACAGCGTTCTGGGCCAAGGGTCAACATTCACGATTTATCTGCCGCTAGCCGCTGCGGATTAATCCGCTCTGTCATAAAGCTGTTACCCAACCGTCATAAAGCTGAATCGTTCCTGACTGACACAGGGGGTGCCCAATACGGGGCGCTTATTCTTAACAGGAGACGATAAATGTCTGTCCGTACCACCCTTACCGCCGCAGCCGCGCTGCTGGCTATCGCGGCCCCTGCAATCGCGCGGGACCAAATTCAAATCGTGGGTTCCTCCACAGTATTTCCATTCTCGACAACCGTGGCTGAACGCTTTGGCAAGTCGACCGATTTTAAAACACCCGTCGTTGAAAGCACTGGCTCGGGCGGCGGTTTGAAATTGTTCTGTGCAGGCACTGGCCTCGACACCCCTGACATCACAAACGCGTCGCGCCGGATCAAATCCAGCGAAGTAGAATTGTGTGCGTCAAACGGTGTGACCGAAATCGTTGAGGCCACGATCGGTTTTGACGGCATCGTACTGGCCAACTCGATTGAGGCTGACCAGTTGAACGTCTCTTTGCGCGAACTTTTCCTGGCGCTGGCCAAGGACGTGCCAAACGGTGACGGCGGCACCATGCCAAACCCATATAAAATGTGGAACGAAGTGAACGCCGATCTACCGGCTGTCAAAATCGAAGTGCTTGGCCCACCACCAACATCCGGTACACGCGACGCCTTTGCCGAATTGGCGATGGAAGGTGGCTGTAAGACTTTTGACTGGATCAAAGCCCTGAAAAAGGAAGACAAATCAGCCTACAAAGCTTTGTGTCACACATTGCGCGAAGACGGTGCCTACATCGAAGCCGGTGAAAACGACAATCTGATCGTGCAAAAACTGCAAGCCAACCCCGCCGCATTCGGCATCTTTGGCTACAGCTTTCTTGAGCAAAATGGTGATGTTGTCCAAGGTTCTGTCGTCAACGGTGTTTCCGCTGAATTCGAAGAAATCGCCGCTGGCAACTACCCGATTGCCCGCTCTTTGTTCTTCTACGTGAAAAAATCTCATGTCGGCGAAGTGCCTGGCATTGCCGAGTTCCTATCCGAGTTCACGAATGAGGACACTTGGGGGGACGAAGGTTATCTGGCTGACAAAGGCCTGATCCCGCTGTCCGCAAAGGAACGCGAGGCTTGGGCTGCTAAAATCAACGGACTTTCCCTGCTTGATATGTAGCACCCTTTGCTCTGGGCCTGCCCCCGCTCGGCCCAGAGCATCTCTCCTTTTGAAAGTTAGATCGCATGTCTGATCAATCCTTTAACATCTCGACGCCGGTGCGCCCAATGTGGTTTGATCGGATCGTCATCGTTCTCCTTGCCGCCGCCGCGGGCATGGCGATTTTGGTCACCGTCGGCATCGTGCTTTCCCTTATTTTTGAAACCATTCAGTTTTTCGGCAAGGTCCCCTTAAGCAATTTCCTGTTCGGTCTGGAATGGAGCCCACAAACCGCCATTCGCGCTGATCAAGTCGGCTCTGGTGGCAGCTTTGGCATCCTGCCCCTGATCAATGGCACCTTGTTGATTTCCGCCATCGCCATGATCGTCGCCACGCCGCTTGGACTGACATCAGCTGTGTACCTATCCGAATATTCCTCCAAAAGCGCCCGCGCTTGGATCAAGCCAGGCTTGGAAATCCTCGCCGGCATCCCGACCGTGGTTTACGGCTTTTTCGCCGCCCTCACATTGGCACCTTTCATCCGCATGACAGGGAATCAGATGGGGCTAGAAGTCGCGTCTGAAAGCGCGCTCGCGGCGGGCATCGTCATGGGCATCATGATCGTACCGCTGATCTCGTCTTTGTCGGATGACGTCATAAATTCGGTGCCACAATCCCTGCGCGACGCCTCTTTGGGCATGGGCGCAACCCAATCCGAAACCATCCGGCGTGTGGTTTTGCCTGCCGCCCTGCCCGGGATATCTGGCTCGCTGTTGCTGGCCGCCTCGCGCGCCATTGGCGAAACCATGATCGTGTTGATGGCTGCTGGCATGGCCGCCAAACTAACGCTGAACCCACTGGATGCCGTCACCACAATCACCGTGCAAATCGTTGCCCTTTTGACGGGCGATCAGGAATTTGACAGCGCCAAAACCCTATCCGCCTTTGCACTTGGGCTCTTCCTCTTTGGCATCACCCTTTGCATCAATGTCGTCGCTTTGCACATCGTGCGGAAATATCAGGAACAATATGATTGATCTCACCAAAAAGGCAGGCTTCGGCCTTGCCGGTCGTCACCGTGCCGAGAAACGGTTCAAGTGGGTTGGCCGCTCCGCCATCGCTATATCGCTGATGTTCTTGGCCTTGATGGTCGGTTCGATCACCCTCACTGCCAGCGGTACGCTGCGCCAAACACAAATTGCCGTGCAGGTTGATTTAGGCGCCGAAAATGTCGACCCAACCGACCCCGCCAGCGCCAGCTACGGACGCTTGGTCAAATCCGGTCTGCGCGACATGTTCCCTGACGTGACCAGCCGCCGTGAGAAAAAAGCGCTCTACAATTTGGTCAGCCCCGAGGGCAGCTTTGAGGCCGCCAAATTAGTCGCCAAAGATCCTGACCTCTTGGGCAGCACACAAACGCTCTGGCTCACAGCCTCTGATGATCTGGACCTTTATCTGCGCGGCAAAATCGACATCACCTTGCCACAAAATCAACGTCAGATTTCCGACAAAGAGGTCGTCTGGATCAATGCCCTACAAGCAAATAACCAACTGCGTCGTGTCGCCAACTGGAACTTCCTTACAGGGGGCGACAGCCGCGAACCTGAAATCGCCGGTATCCTCAGCGCCCTCGTCGGCTCGCTCTACTCGCTCGCCGTGTGTTTCGCCTTGTCCTTCCCCATCGGCATCGGGGCTGCAATCTACCTCGAAGAATTCGCGCCAGCCAATCGTTTGTCCGACCTGATCGAGGTCAACATCAACAATCTGGCCGCTGTGCCGTCCATCGTGTTCGGCCTGCTGGGCCTGTCGATCTTCTTGGGCTACATGGGCTTGCCCCGTTCCTCGCCCTTGGTCGGCGGCATGGTGCTGGCGCTTATGACCCTGCCCACCATCATCATCGCGGCCCGCGCCGCGCTGCGCTCGGTGCCCCCCTCGTTCAAAGAGGCGGCGCTGGCGTTGGGTGCAAGCCCGGTTCAGGCCGTATTTCACCACGTCTTCCCCGTCGCCATGCCCGGCATGTTGACCGGCGCAATCATCGGCATGGCACAGGCCTTGGGTGAAACAGCGCCCCTGCTGATGATTGGCATGGTGGCTTTCATCGTCGATATTCCGGACTCGATCTTGGAGCCCGCAACCGCTCTCCCTGTGCAGATATTCCTCTGGGCCGACAGCCCCGAACGCGCATTCACCGAAAAAACCGCCGCCGCCATCATCGTTTTGTTGATCTTCCTGATCAGCATGAACCTGATCGCCATCCTGCTGCGTCGCAAACTTGAAACAAGGTTTTGATCATGACTGATCCAATAATCACTGCACGCGGTGTTGATATTTTCTACGACACCAAACAGGCCATCCATAATATTGATCTGGATATCCTCCCCAACAAAGTCACCGCCTTCATCGGCCCCTCAGGTTGCGGCAAATCCACGTTCCTGCGCGCCATCAATCGCATGAACGACCTGATCCCGTCCTGCCGCATCTCGGGCGATATGAAAATCGCGGGCCAAGATATTTATGCCCCCGCCGTCGATGTCGTCGCCCTGCGCGCCCAAGTCGGCATGGTGTTTCAAAAACCAAATCCGTTTCCAAAATCAATCTTTGAAAACGTCGCCTACGGGTTGAAGATTCACAAAATCACCACCTCGAAAACCGAAATGCAAGACCGTGTCGAATGGAGCCTGCGCAGTGCAGGGCTTTGGGACGAAGTCGCAGATCGCCTCGACGATCCGGGCAACTCACTGTCCGGTGGCCAACAACAACGCC
Organism: Rhodobacteraceae bacterium UBA2776; assembly: GCA_002352425.1. GTDB lineage: Bacteria > Pseudomonadota > Alphaproteobacteria > Rhodobacterales > Rhodobacteraceae > Profundibacter. The sequence goes on along the minus strand of DEIK01000031.1, from coordinate 10,981 downwards.
TCTGTATCGCGCGGGCCATTGCCATCAAACCCAAAGTCATTTTGATGGACGAACCCTGCTCGGCGCTGGACCCGATCGCCACCGCCGTGGTCGAAGAACTCATCGACAATCTGCGCAAGGATTACACCATCGTCATCGTCACCCACTCGATGCAGCAAGCCGCCCGCGTGTCGCAACGCACTGCATTTTTCCACCTTGGATCCTTGGTCGAATATGGTGAAACAAAGTCGATTTTCACCAACCCCACAGATGAGCGCACGCAAAACTACATCACCGGACGCATAGGTTAGGACCCGCACATGGAAAACGAACATATCGTCAAGAAATTCGACGCAAACCTTGAAAAAATCAAAGCCACCATCATTGAAATGGGCGGTTTGGTGGGCCTGCAAGTCAACGACGCCACGGCCGTTTTGCTGTCCTATGACAAATCCGAAGTCGACAGGATCAGAACGTATGATCGCATTATCAATGGGTTGAACAAAGACGTTCACGATCGCGCGGAAATTCTGATCGTGCGCCGCCAACCCGTCGCACTGGACCTGCGCCAAACCCTTGCGCCAATCAACATCTCGGGTGAACTGGAGCGCATTGGCGATCACGCCAAATCGACCGCCAAGCGCGCTCATATCATCCACAGCGCCCCGCGCGCAGATGCCGTCTTGGACATGATCACACAAATGAGCGCGAACGTGCAGTCCATGCTGGAGGACGTGATGGTGGCCTATGCAACCGCCGACATTGAACTTGCCGAGCAAATCCGCGACCAAGACAAAGACGTGGACGCGATCTACAAAAATGCTGTGCAAACGGTTGTTGAAACCCTCTCAAAAACCCCCGATAATGCAGAAAGCTTGATCCATTTAACCCTGATAGCGCGTAATTTTGAGCGCATTGGCGATCACATCTGTAACATTGCCCGTTATGTGCACCAAATCGTAACTGGCGAGGATTTGAAAGCCTCTGTTGACCCTGCCGACCTTCGACTGGACAAATAATGAGCATCGTTACCCCAAGAATTCTGGTTATCGAGGACGAACCCTCGCAGGTCGAAATCCTGCGCTTTAATCTACAGCAACACGGCTTCGATCTACGGGTTGAAATGGACGGTCAAGAAGGCCTTGAGGCCGCCATTGAGGACCCGCCCGATCTAATCTTGCTGGACTGGATGTTGCCAAATCTATCCGGCGTCGAAATCTGTCGCCAATTGCGCCGCGCCAAAGCAACGCGTGAGGTGCCGGTCATCATGCTGACCGCCCGCTCCGAGGAACGCGACAAAGTGCGCGGGTTGGACATCGGCGCGGATGACTACATCACCAAGCCCTATTCGATCAAAGAACTGATCGCCCGTATCCACAGCGCCCTGCGTCGGCCCACCGCCAGCATTGTCGAACAAAAACTGTCGGTTGGCGTGATCGAACTTGATCTTGTGAAACACAAGGTCAGCAGCCAAGGCAAGGCCATCGACCTCGGCCCTGTCGAATTCCGCCTGCTGGCCACATTGATGCAAAGCCCCGAACGGGTTTTCTCCCGTGAACAACTGCTCGATATGGTTTGGGGTATCTCGGCCGATCTGGAAACTCGCACCGTTGATGTCCATATTGGCCGTTTGCGAAATGCCCTATCGAAAACCAGCGGCAAATCCCAAATCCGCACCGTGCGCGGTTTCGGTTACGCGCTGAATGCGGCCTAAACCTCACATCATCGTGACGCGACAACCACGACGCACCCTGACATGCTGCTTCAAACCAAGGAGCCTTGTGATGAAAAACCTCGCCCTCGCCCTAATGCTGCTGCCCCTGCCCGCATGGGCCGATGATCCTGTGATTGAGAGCGTCAGCGCCAAGGTCCTCAATGGCGAATGGAACTTTGCCGTCACCCTGTCCCATCCTGACAGCGGTTGGGACCACTACGCGGATGGTTGGGAGGTGCTGGACGCTGACGGCAATCGCCTAGGCTATCGGTTGCTGGCCCACCCGCATGAGCACGAACAACCCTTCACCCGTTCTGTCAGTGGCATCACCCTTCCTGAAGGAACCAAAACCGTCTTTGTGCGGGCTCATTGTCTGGTCGATGGTTGGGCAAAAGAGACATTCGAGGTCACGCTCACCCCCTAGGCTACCGACGCCCTTCACGCAGCCAAGCACCAACCGACAGCATTGCGGCCAACAACAAAGTCAACCAGGCTGGCAACAGCGATGTCAACGTAACATCCGCCGTCAAATAGGCCTCGCGCGGGGTCAAACCCAACCAACCACGTCCCGCCGCCGGACGACCTGCGCGCACATTGCGCAGGTTTGGCATACCGTCCTCAATCGAAAACACACCACCACGCATCAGCGCAACCACTGGCATCAGTTTTTCAACATCTGCCACGGTTTCCTCAAACTCGCGCGGTGCCGATGGCCCCAGCGCAATCACCGCGTCCTGCGCCCCGTCAGTCAAACGATATAGACCAATCTGCGGCCCTTGGAACTCGGCCTCATACCGCCCCGGATTGACTTGCTTCAGCGGCACAACCACCACCGCGCCATCCGGCCCTGTCACCTCGACATCACCCACAGTCTCCCCCAACGTGCGGCGGATAATCGTCATGCTTTGACCACGGGCCTCGGCCCATAGGGCTTCCTCCTCCAGCTCTGGTTCCTTCATCATCCAATGCGCCAATCGACGCAGCAATTCCAATTGCGGGCCGCCACCCTCGAAACCACGATCCCACAGCCAAGATTGATCAGAGGCCAATAGGGCCACGCGCCCCTCACCCACGCGATCCAGCACCAACAAAGGACGCGCGTCGATCCCCGTCATCACCGTATCACCGGATATGGCCTCGACCTCGATCTGGCGCATCCAGCGGCCCCAGTTCGGGTCAGTTTCATCGCCGTCCTCATCATCACCTTCAGGCGCAAAGGCTTGCAACCCTTCGGTCACCGGATGACGTTCGCCAATCTCGGACACCATCGGCTTAAACCCTTGTTCCAACACGCGCGCCGTGGGCTCGGCTGGCAAAACATCCGCCAAAACCGAATGATACAAACTGTCCGCTGATGCAAAATCAGGCCCCGCCGCCACCATAACAGCGCCGCCTTGCTCAATATAATCACGCACCGAATCCAGATAAACACCCGGCAAAATCCCGCGCCGTTTATAGCGATCGAATATGATCAAATCAAAACTGTCGATTTTATCAATGAACAACTCGCGCACCGGAAAGGCGATCAGTGACAGTTCCGAAACCGGCACCCCATCCTGTTTTTCAGGCGGGCGTAAAATCGTGAAATGCACCAGATCAACCGCGCTGTCCGACTTCAACAGATTGCGCCATGTGCGTTCCCCCGGATGCGGTTCGCCTGACACCAGCAACACCCGCAACCGGTCGCGCACCCCGTTGATCTGCACCACAGCGATATTGTTGCGGTTTGTCAGCTCACCCTCGCCTTGCGGCACGGTGAATTGGATCACATTCATACCACCATGCGGCAACGTAACGGGCAGCTCGATATCCTTGCCAACCGGCACATTGAAACTCTGCGGCACACCGCCATCAATCGCGATTTGCAACGCCGATACAGACCCCGCCGCGACCGGAACCGCACCCTGATCCTCGATCCGCAGGGTCAACACAACCTCTTCGCCAAGGATCGCAAAGCCGGGGGCGTTCTTAACGCTCAACCGCCGATCCCAATCGGTTTCATGCCCCGTCAAAATGTTGTGCACGGGTGCGGTGATCAGCGGAGCCAGATCAACATCATGCACCTGCCCGTCCGTCACCAATAACACCCCTGCAATCCGTGACTGCGGGATGTCGGCCAAGGCCTCGGTCAAGGCGCCCATCAACAATGTACCGCCATCTCCATCCGCGTCAGCCACCGTCACCACGCGCAATTCGGTGTTCGGGCGCGCGTTAATGCGGGCCGTCATTTCGCTCACTGCACTGGCCGTTTGCACCTCCCGATCACTGATCTTTTGGCTGGCGCTTTCGTCAACCACCAACAACACAATATCGTCCAGCGCATCGCGGTCTTCCTGCTGCAACGACGGGTTTGCCAGCGCCGCCAGCAACACCACGGCCGCAAAACCGCGCAAAACCCAACCCGCCAATCCACGCCAGATCGCAAACGCAATGAAGCCCAGAACAACAACGGTCAAAACCGCCAAAATCGGCCATGCGACAATCGGGGAAAACAGAATGGATCCGCTCATTGGTTCAACCGATCCAACAGATCAGGCACATGCACCTGATCCGATTTATAATTGCCGGTCAGAACATGCATCAACAGGTTCACCCCGAACCGATACGAAATCTCGCGTTGGCGCTCGCCTGTGTAGCCACGCCCGACCCGAAACATGAAATTGCCGCCACTTTCCACAGCCCATGCCGCGGCCCAATCATTGCCTCCGATGATCACCGGCGTCACGCCATCATTCAGGTTGCGAAACGGCATCCCCTCGGCGCGAACGGCGTCCGCGGGGGCGGCTTCCACCCAAACAGGGCGGCCCACATGACGGCCCGGAAAATCCTGCAGCAGATAGAAACTGCGCGTTAAAACATGATCTTGCGGCAGCGGTTCAAGCGCCGGAATATCCAGCCCCAACGCCAATTGTTGCAGCTTGCGCCCCTCCGCCGTGGTACCGGTTCCAAACCCTGCAATGTCACCGTCGCGGGTATCAAACATGATCATGCCACCGCCCCGCAAATAGCGGTTCAATTTGGCATAGGCCTCAGGCGAGGGCAGCGGTTGGCTGGCCACAATCGGCCAGTATAAGAACGGGAAAAACGCCAACTCGTCCGTTTCCAGATCAATCGAAATCGGGTTAGCAGGCTCAATTGTGGTGCGCCGATACAGAACGTCCGACAAGCCCATCAACCCCGCTTGTGCGACCGCGTCAACGGCTGTGTCGCCCGTGATAACATGGGCCAAAACGACCTCGGCCGTGGCATCAATTGCAAAATCATCCGACTGCGCCTTTGCACTCTCGGGCATGATCATGACCAGCGCAACCAACGCCGAAACGCTCGTGCTGCGCGGTCCCCGCAAGCGCCCCGACAACCAAAGGGATGCCAAAATATCCAACATCAACAACACCAAAGCAGCGGTCAAAAACCAGCCTTTCAACAAGGTTTCGCGTGTAATCGACAGCCCCTCAACGACGACGCTCGCGGGCCACTTTGCCACAGCCAAACTGGTATCGCTGCCCACTGCGTTCGCCGCCACACGGCGCTTGTCGTTCTGGTAAACACCAGGTGGCATGTCCGCAGTGACCACGCCCCCTGCCAAATCTTCGCCCGCAACACCGGCCATCAAACCCGCATCCGCCAATTGTCCGAACCCGTCCAGCAGACGCACCGGCGCCCATGTGGTTCCGGCCAAATCCTCGTCACTCAACACCCCTTGATGCGAGGAGATCGCCAGACGTTCCAACATCTGAACGAACAGGCCGGATAACGGCAGACTAGACCACTCCGCGTTGGCGGTGACGTGGAACAAAACCACCTGTCCCAGCCCCAATTCCTTGCGCGTGACCAGTGGCGTGCCGTCAGCCAGTGCCGCAATCACCCGTCCGGCAAGGTTCGGGTCCGGCTGGGCCACAACTTGCGATGTCACAGTCACATCTGCGGGAACGTCCAGCCCGAAAAACGGTGACGTTTCAGGGAACGCTTGCAGCGCTTTTGGTTGCCCCCAACTCATCGCGCCACCCACCGTGCGCCCCCCTGCCCGCAAGCGGACCGGCATCAGAGCGTTCTCCACATTGCGGCTCAAATCACTCGCCGCCATCCGTGTGCCCGCAAACCGCACCAGCAATCCACCGGCCTCGACCCAGTCGATCAAACCCTCGGTTTGACTGACAGTCAACTTGGCCACATCGGCCAAAATGATCACATCGGGCTTAGCCGGCAACACGTCCTCCAACCCGCCTTTGATCAGGTCCGCCGATGGCTCCAACGCTTGGTTCAAATAGTACAAAGGTGACAGCAGTTGCAGCCCCTCACGCGCATCATGAGGCGCGATCAATGCGACCTCGCGGCGGCGCAAACCATCATCTGTCAACGCCACTGCTCCTGCCGAGTTGATCCCCCGCACGGCAAAACGCGACACTCTGTTGCGCAATTCGGGCGGCAGGCTCAGGGCCGTTTCAGCCTGTGCCTCGCCCGCCAAAAATGCCAGATCAACCCGCGCCAATTCACGCTCGATCCCAACAGGGTCCAACCCGATCGCCGCAACGCTCAGCGCCGCATCACCTGTCGCATCACTGCGCAGCGCCGCGATCTGCAACGCACCATCTTTGATCATCACAGGTTTCAACCCAACCACAGCCTTTGGCGTTTGCATCACTGTCAAATTGCCCTTGGCTTCAAAGGCTTCAATCAAGATTTCGCGCCCCTCGCGGGCCAAACCATCCGACAACCAATAGGTATCAAAGGCTTGTGTGCCAAATCCATCTGCCCAGACGGCCACATCCGCGCGCGTCGGCTCCCATGCACGCGGCGTCAATCCCGCCAAACGGGTCTGCCACACATCCGCTGCCAAAAACTGCATCTCGCCTGCTGGCAAATCCGTCAAAACCACCACAGAAACAACGCGCCCCGCCCGCGACGCCTCCTCCAGCAACCCCGAAATCCGGTCCTGACGCATCGTCCAATCACGCGCATCCGCCCATGTCCCATCGGCCACAATCAACAACGGCCCATTGCTCATGGTCTCGTCCTTGGGGCCCAAGATCGGCCCGGCAAACCCGACGATCACCGCCGCCAGCGCCACCATGCGCAGCAGCATCAACCACCACGGCGTTTTGTCTGCATGGACCTCGTCATCCGACAGCCCCAACAGCAACGCCACCCCTGGGAACCGCCGCTTGATCGGGGCCGGCGGCACAGCGCGCAGCAATATCCACAGGATCGGCAAGGCGACCAACCCCAACAACAGCCAAGGCGCGGTGAATCCAAATGGGCCCAAAGTGAACATCAGTGCCGCCGCTCCAACGCATGATAAAGCCAGGTCAAAGCAACCCGTGGCGCGTCATTTGTATGATGGCAATTGTACTGCCACCCCGTCAAATGCGCCAAATCCGCCAACGCCGCCTTGCGTTCAGCCAAGCGTTGCAAATAACGGTCTCGCAGATCACCCGCCTTTAGGGTTTCATGGCGAACGGTGCCGGCCATGCTCTCGAATATGGTGCGCCCATCAAAGGGAAACGCTTCCTCTTGAGGGTCCAACACTTGCAGCAGCGCGCCCTTCACGCCGCGATCCGCTGCCTGCGTCAGCGCCGCTTTTACGCCCTCGAAATCACCCATAAAATCCGAGATGAAAACCGCCCGTGTGTTGGGCCGCATCCCGTGGGTCTCGGGGTGGCCAAAATCCGCGCCTTCATCCGCATCCGTCAATTCCTGCGCCATCCGCAATAGTTGCCCTTGCCCCGTGCGCGGCGGGTTGGCGCTGCTGGTCAATCCGACCCGCTCGCCGCCCCGCACCAGCAACACAGCCGCCGCCAGCGCCAGAACCCGCGCCCGTTCACCCTTGGTGACCAAATCCTTAGCGGACGCGAACGCCATCGAGGCCGCCCCATCCACCCAAAGCATCACCGATTGCGCCGCCTGCCATTCCTTTTGTTTGATGAAATGCACATCCGATCTGGCAGAACGCCGCCAGTCAATCTGCCGCGCCTCGTCGCCATCCACAGCCACACGGTACTGCCAAAACTCATCCCCCATGCCGGAATGTCGCCGCCCATGCTCGCCCAGCAAGATCATCGCAGCCAAGCGTTCAGCATCCGCCAACAGCGGCGGCAACGCCCCCGCCAGTTCGGCAGATCGGCGTCTTAGGGCGGCGGGCGTTGTCACGCGGCCGCCTCACCTTTGGCCACTTGGGCCACCACGGACTCGATCAAATTTCCCAGCGTTTCACCGCGCGCCTTGGCGGCAAACGACAGGGCCATCCGATGCCTCAACACCGGAGCAGCCATATCCATCACGTCATCCACCGTCGGCGCCAATCGCCCATCCAGCAACGCCGCCGCCCGCACCATCAACATCAAGGCTTGCGCAGCTCGTGGCCCCGGCCCCCATGATACATTTTCGCGCACCATATCGCTGGCCAGCTCATCTTCCGGACGGCACGCCCGCACCAGATCAAGGATCAGTTCTAGCACTGCATCTCCAACCGGCATCCGGCGCAACAAGGTCTGCGCCGCCAGCAATTCAGCCGCCGTAAACACGTTGGAAACCTCGCCATCCTCAACGCCAGTGGTGGCCAAGATAATGGCTTTTTCCGTGTCTCGATCCGGATACTCCACATCAATCTGCACCAAAAACCTGTCCAACTGTGCTTCTGGCAACGGATAGGTGCCTTCCTGCTCAATCGGGTTTTGGGTGGCCAAAACGTGGAATGGTGCACCCAAATCACGCTCTTTGCCTGCAATGGAAACCTGCTTTTCCTGCATCGCTTGCAACAACGCCGATTGGGTCCGTGGCGAGGCGCGGTTGATCTCATCCGCCAACAAAAGCTGACAAAAAACCGGCCCTTCAATGAACCGAAACGCCCGCGCGCCATCTGCGCCCTCATCCAACACTTCCGAGCCCAGAATATCGGCGGGCATCAAATCAGGTGTAAATTGTATCCGCGCGCCATCAAGCCCCATTACCGTCGACAGCGCCTCGACCAAACGCGTCTTGCCAAGGCCGGGCAAGCCGATCAACAGACCGTGCCCGCCACATAACAACGCACTTAACGTCAAGTCCACGACACGGGTCTGGCCAATAAACCGATGGGCGATCATGGTCTTGGCGCTGGCCAGTTTTGCGCCCAGCGCCTCGATCTCGGCAACCAAATTTTCAGCTTTATCCATGACAACTCTCCCTTAACACGGTTATGACAGTATTAAACGGGTAAACAGCATAGGATTCAAACGGCAAACGCTATGAATGATGAAAAGATCGTGAAGGCATCAGCGGAAAGCCTCGCAACAGCGGCGCGTAACGCTTCAAAGGGCGGATTGCCGCCTGTGCATCTATGGAATCCCGAATTTTGCGGCGATCTGGATATGCGTATCGCGCGGGATGGCACCTGGTTCTATCTTGGCACCCCGATCGGGCGGCCTGAATTGGTGCGACTTTTTTCCACCATCCTGCGCCGTGACGGGGACGACTATTTCCTCGTCACCCCCGTTGAAAAAGTCGGGATCACCGTCGACGACGCCCCTTTTGTGGGCCAGGATTTTGAGGTGACAGGCAGCGGCGCCGACCAGACCCTGACCTTTGAAACCAACGTCGGCGATACTGTCGCCGCTGGACCTGACACGCCGATCCGCGTGACCCGTGACCCAAAAAGTGGCGAGCCGTCACCTTACGTGCTGGTTCGCAGCAATCTTGAGGCATTGATTGACCGCAAAAGCTTCTATCGCCTTGTTGATATCGGCGCGCATCATGACGGATGGTTCGGCCTCTGGTCTGGTGGCGTTTTCTTCCCAATCATCCCCAGCAACGAGCTGCCTTAACATGCATACATTCTGCGCCAACCTGACAATGATGTTCACCGAACATGCCTGCATTGACCGTTTTGAGGCCGCCAAGGAAGCCGGATTTGACGTGGTGGAAATTCTGTTCCCCTATGATCACCCAGGGCAGGAAATGCGCTCGGCTTTGATAAAACACGACTTGAAACTGGCGCTGATCAATACCCCACCGCCAAACTGGGCGGGCGGTGACCGCGGCTATGCGGCGATCCCGAATGGCGAAAAACGGTTTCAATATGATTTCAAACGCACCATGCGCTATGCAAATCTGCTAAAACCCACCCATATCCACATCATGGCCGGCCGCGCCAAAGGGGCCGTGGCCCGCGCCACATTCATCAAAAACCTGAAATGGGCCTCTGCACACGCCCCGAAACAAAGCCTGACGATCGAACCGATCAATCACACCGATATTCCCGACTATTTCCTGCATGATTTCGATCAAGCCGCCGACATTCTAGACGAAGTCGCCGCCCCCAATCTGGGCCTGCAATTTGACGCCTATCATGCCCATATGATCACCGGTGATTTGCCCGCCACATGGGACGCCCACGGCCATCGCGCAGTCCATATCCAGATTGCCGCAGCCGAAGAACGTGCCGAACCCATCGGCGGTGATATCGACTATCCGGCCTTTTTCGATCAACTGAAAAAAGACAACTACAAAGGCGTGATCAGCGGTGAATACAACCCGAAAAACCACACATTGGACGGGCTGGGCTGGATCAACGCCTAAGGCACCAACCGTTGCTTCTTCTTTTCCTAAATACCTGCGCTGCAGGCAATAAACCTAATGCGCTTCGGCCCAATTCGCGCCCGTTCCCGCATCCACGGTCAACGGCACGTCCAATTTGACAGCTGGCATCGCGGCCCCCTCCATCACATCGCGCACCACATGGGTTACCTCGTCAACCGCATCCGCTTCGACCTCAAAGATCAATTCATCATGCACCTGTAACAGCATCTTTGCGGGCATCCCGTCAATTGCGGCGGGCATCCGGATCATTGCGCGGCGAATAATGTCAGCCGCCGTCCCTTGAATAGGCGCATTGATTGCGGCGCGCTTGGCAAACCCCGCCCGCGGACCTTTGCTGCCCATTTCAGGCGTATGGATTTTGCGGCCAAACAGGGTTTGGACATATTTATGCTCTTTGGCGAATTCCACGGTGGCATCCATATAGGTCCGAATGCCGGGGAAGCGCTCAAAGTAACGGTCGATAAACCCCTGCGCCTCTTTGCGCGGTATCCGCAAATTGCGCGCCAGACCAAAGCCGGAGATCCCGTAGATCACCCCGAAATTGATCGCCTTGGCCTGACGACGAATGTCCGGCGTCATCTCATCCATCGGTACATCGAACATCTCGCTCGCGGTCATGGCGTGAATGTCTTGCCCATCGAAAAACGCCTTTTTCAACGCGTCGATTTTGGCGATATGCGCCAGTATCCGCAACTCGATTTGGCTGTAATCAAG
>DEIK01000128.1:3431-29386 GCA_002352425.1 Rhodobacteraceae bacterium UBA2776 | reverse complement strand
GAAATTCTTAGTGGCAGGTCAATTTGAAAAAAGGGGAGGATTACCAGGCCAAACTCGGTTGCATCCTTCTGCAAGATGGGCGGATGACGACAGCACTGAAAATTCTGAAGGGTAGCCGGATTAAGGTGTCCTAAAACTCGACACCGATTTGCGCTTTGATGCCAGAGCGAAACGGGTGTTTTATCAACTCCATCTCGGTTACCAAGTCAGCGATTTCAATCAGCTCGTCTTTGGCATTGCGCCCAGTAAGAACCACATGGGTCAACTCAGGTTTTTCGTTGACCAGAAACTCCACCACATCGTTGATGTCGATATAGTCATAGCGCAGCGCGATGTTGATTTCGTCTAGCAGCACCATTTTGTTGGCGGGGTCACGAATTAGATCCTTGGCCTTTTCCCAGGCCGCAGCGGCCATTTCTGTGTCGCGAGATTTGTCTTGGGTTTCCCAGGTGAACCCCTCGCCCATCGTGTAGAATTCGCACTCGTCTCTGAACTTGGCCAAGATCAGATCACGCTCACCCGTCGACATACCGCCTTTGATGAACTGCACAACTGCGCATTTCATATCATGTGCGATACAGCGGAAAATCATGCCAAAGGCCGCCGAGGACTTCCCCTTACCTTTGCCGGTGTGAACAATGATCAGGCCCCGTTTGTCGGTTTTAGTGGCCATGATCTTATCACGCGCGGCCTTTTTCTTGGCCATTTTCATTGCGTGGCGGTCGGTGTCTTCGCTCATAATTTGCCCTCCTGTTGGCGCATTTAACTTTGCGTCGTCTCGGGACCGAATGCAAGAGCGGGCGAGCAATCCACCGCCCGCTTGAGTTTTTCAAAGACAGTGGCGCTTATTCCGCAGGCATTTGTATTTGACGGCGTGATTTGCCGAAATGCTGTTTGTTCAGGCGGAACATCAAAGCGACCATCGCGAATTGAAGTGCAATCGCAATCGCGGTCAGGGTCCAGTAAGTTGCCGAAAATTTATCAACAAGACCAGCTGAGACTAGACCGGCGTTGATGAAGAACTGCATCATCACCGACAGCGCCACGCCAGGGCAAACCAAGGCATAGGATCCGGGGGAAGTTTTCTTACCAAAAACGAAATCTTTGAAGTAAGCTTCGCGTTTGAGAACCAGCAGGCCAAGACCCAGAAAAACCAGTTGAATGGTCAGCGCCTTGGCCAACATCATCATGGTTTCCCCTGCGGTTCCGTGGGATTCGAATTGTGTGTGCAGTCCGTGGTTTTGGCGTAGAAACATGATGCCTAAAACAGTTATCAGCGGGATCACGATTAACAGGGTTGGGCTGGATTCTTTGGCTGTGCCATAGTGCAGCATTGAATTGAACGCCGTTAGAGCGGCGAAAAGCGCGTAGATGATCGCGGTGACGCCAACAAAGGTGGACAGGATCAAACCTAATCCAACGGTCACTGGGTTGCTGCTCATGGCGGCGGGGGCGGACAGGCCGACAGCCACCATGGATAAGGCAAAGGCTGGCAAAAGTTGCGCGAAAGAATTGTGCGCTGTCACATCGAACAAGCCGCCGTTGGTCAACACACGTCCCAGAAAATCACCGATGTACCCAAAGGCGATCCAGCCGATTCCCAAGAAGGCGATCAACGCCAAGGGGAATAGGTACTCCACTACGCCCCATAGGCCGGGCACAAACGCCAAACCGCCGATAAAACCGACATTCACAGACATCGCCAGTGCCAAAGGCATCGCCAGCAGGGTGCTTTCGGCATTGCTGTTTTTCAGGGCTCTATAGGCCTCGGTTTTGCGAAATGAGTTGAAGGCCGACAGGTTCCAGATCAATGCGCGAATGTTCAAGAAGGCCATGATCGCGATCCCGGCCATGGCGATGATGATCATGAACTGCGTGGCAAATGTTCCGGTGCCAAAGGCTGCTATGATGTCTTCAAATATCGGTACAGGGCGGCCAGGATGCGGCACCCAAAACATCAAATACATAAAGAACGTCACGGCCAGCCCCCCTGCGCCAAGGGACGCGAGGAAATAGAGCGGCGAATAGGTGTCGGCAGGTCTGTTTGGTGTGGGGTGCATGGGGCAATCTCCATCATATGCAATGTGTTGAATATGTTTTAGGTGATTCTGTGGTTTGACTGTATGTGGCAAACTGTTGCAGGTGGAATCCCTATTGCTGATGATGGCTTAACCGGTTGTTAACCATGAACAGTCCATTCTTTTGAGAGCATCATTGAACGGAGATTTTTATGCAGAGATACGGAGTTTTGGTTTTTACAATACTGGCGGCATGCAGCAGCCCGCATCCGTCATTCATGTCGGCAGAGGAACAAGTGGTTAAGGTCGAGGGCAGCACATTTAAGGTGCGCGTCAAGGGCGACAAAGCAACGGCTATACGTAGTAATTTTGAATACATTCCCAAAATAGGCGACATATTTCCACAGGCAGCCAAGGCTATGCAGATCGCCAGCGGTTGCACCGTTGTTCCGAACTCAATGAAGGGGGATCCGGCGCTGATGGTGGCCAAACTAGATTGCAGTTAGGCGGAACTCGTTCGCAAGTGTGACATCAGTTTTGGCGTGAGCTGTTCTATCAGTTCTGTCTGCATATAGGTGTAATTGTCAGGGATGTTCAGGCAAATAACGCGCCTGCCTTTTAGAGCGCTGCCAAACAGTTGGGACAGGCGGGTCTTTTGTCGGCGCTCCATAACAAAGATTACTGTAGCCCATTCGATATGTTCGGTGGATAGACGCTCGTCAGCGTCATTGCTCAACCCCGCAAAATCGGCCTGAATACCGTCCCAACGTGCCGATAAATCCGCCGCGGTTGGGCTGCGCATTCTTGCCTTTCCACAAATGAACAATGCGTTCGTCACGCTATGTCCGCCAACCGTGCCCGCGCTGAATTCGATTTTGGCACCCACATGCCGCGATCGATCGCTTCATTCAGGCGCTGGGCTATTTCGCGCAAGGCAGGCGCGTTGTGGTCGGCAATGAAATCGCGGGTGTCATCATCTTCCAGGAACGCGGTATAGACCAAGTCAAAGTGATGCCCGCGTACAGCCCCCGTTGTTGCCGCAAATGCAAACAAGTAATCGACTGTAGCCGCCATCTCAAACGCGCCCTTATAGCCGTGACGCTTGACCCCTTCGATCCATTTCGGGTTCACCACACGGGACCGGACTACGCGGCCAATTTCGTCCTCCAGGGTGCGGATTACTGGCCGTTCAGGGCGGGAATGGTCGTTGTGATAGATAGGTCGATCGCGCCCCTGCAAGGTTGAAACGGCTGCCGCAGCGCCACCTTCAAACTGATAATAATCATCACTGTCCAACAAGTCATGTTCACGATTGTCTTGGTTTTGCACGATGGCTTCGGTCTGCGTCAGCCGCGCCTCAAATCCCTTGCGATCCTTGCGCCCCTCGGATCCTTTGCCATAAGCATAGCTGCCCCATTCCAAATAGGCTTCGGCCAAATCGGCCTTGTCGGCCCATAACCGCTCATCAATCATCGCCTGCAGGCCCGCGCCATAGGCCCCGGGTTTAGAGCCGAACACACGGCTCGCCGCCGCTTCTCCTTCACGTTTGAACCGGGCTGCTGCTGGGTTCAAATCTGCAGATTCATCCAGCGCCATGACAGCCCGTGCGGCACTGTCGACCAATGCAATCAACTGGGGAAAAGCGTCTCGGAAAAAACCGGATATGCGCAGGGTCACATCCACTCTTGGCCGTCCCAAAACACCTTGCGGCAGAATTTCAAAACCCGTGACGCGTCGGTTTGCGCTGTCCCATTTCGGTTTGACACCCATCAGGGCCAAACACTGTGCAATATCGTCCCCACCAGTACGCATGTTCGCGGTGCCCCATGCGGTCAACAGCATGGTGCGCGGCCAATCGCCGTGGGTTTGTAAATGTTTTTCAATCAACAGATTGGCTGACTTCCAGCCCAAGGCCCAGGCGGTGGGTGTTGGTACCGCGCGGCTATCAACGCTAAAGAAATTTCGACCTGTCGGTAAAACATCCAAACGTCCCCGCGTTGGCGCGCCGGATGGCGCCGGGTCGACGAATTGCCCTGAAAGGGCGGTGAGAAGGCCCGAGCCTTCCGCAGGACCACAGGAACTCACGCTGGGTTTAACAACGCTTTTGACATGGGCCAGAACCTTTGCAGATGCGAGGCCGGGGGCGTTTTGTTCGCCGTTTAACATTGCCGAGGCGAACAATTCTAGCCGTTCAATTGTGTCTCCTGCGCTGCGCCATGTGTCGCCACACAGGTCGGCAAGCATATCGGGTTTTTCGCCCACCCAAGCCGCACTCATATCCGCATCCAACGGGTCAAACACTAGGCCCAAATCTGTTGAAATAGCTCGTATTAGAGATGCATCTTCACCTTTTCCATCCCCGCGCGGTACACGTACAAGGGCTTGGGTTAAATCACGTTCCAATCGCCCAACCGGCGACTGACCAAACACATGCAACCCATCCCGTATTTGGGCTTCTTTCAATTCACACAGATAGGCGTCCAGCTTAGCTAAATCGCTGTCTTCGTCACGGCCTGACAGGCCTGCATCCTCAGCCAAACCCGTCACCGAGGTCAGTGACAGAATTTCGCGACGTAGATATTCAATCCGGCGTGGATCGACCCCAGCGGCCTCATAATACTCATCAACCAACGCTTCAAGTTCTTTAAGCGGCCCATAGGTTTCGGCGCGAGTCAGTGGTGGAGTCAGGTGATCAATGATCACAGCTTGCGAACGCCGTTTGGCTTGGGTACCTTCGCCCGGATCATTCACAATGAACGGATAGATATGAGGCATTGGCCCTAGGACGGCTTCGGGCAGGCATTCGCCAGATAGCGCCAGCGCCTTGCCTGGCAACCATTCCAGGTTGCCGTGTTTGCCCATATGGACAACCGCATGAGCGCCGAATTGGTGCCGCATCCAGAAATAGAAAGCCAGATAGTTGTGCGGTGGAACCAGATCAGGCGAATGGTAAGTTTCGGTGGGGTCGATGTTGTATCCGCGGGCTGGTTGCAGGCCGACCACCACATTTCCGAACTGCAAAACTGACAGCGAAAAATACCCGCAATCAACTTCACCTGCGGTGTAAAACGGATCTTGGTCCGGCGCACCCCAGCGGCTCTCTATCCGTTCGCGTAAATCCCACGGCAATTGTCCGTAGGAAATTTGATAGTCCGCAAAACTGATCTGCACACCACCAGTTTTTTTGGCGCGATCCGTTAGCCAGTTGGTGGGCCCTGCAAGGATCAATTGCATTAGGTCGTCGCTGTTTTTCGGCGGATTAGAGACCGAATAACCGGCTTCGGCCAGCAATTCCAACACGTGGATTGTCGAAGCAGGCGTGTCCAATCCAACCCCGTTGGCAAGGCGTCCGTCCTTGTTCGGATAATTCGCCAATACCAGCGCAACTTTACGGTTTTGGGTCTCGACGCGCCGTAACTTCACCCAGTTTGCAGTCAACTCGGCAACAAAACTGATGCGATCCCCGCGTGCGCGATAGGCTGCAATCGGACATTCGGTTGCGTCGTCAAAATACGCCTGTCCTTTGAACGATATTGCACGTGACAACACCCGCCCATCGACCTCGGGCAGCGCCACGTTCATCGCAATATCGCGTGCAGATAAACCTGTTAGGCCTTCTTCCCACGCTTCTTCTGACGAGGCCGCAAGAACCACTTGAAACACGGTGCAACCATTGGCGGCCTGCATCGCGAGGGGGTTCGAAGCCCCCGTGCGATGCTCTCCTTGATGCGGGGAACCAACCGCGAAAGAGGTGCAGTTCAGGATCACTTCGGGTGGCGCAGCGGTGAATAATTGTTCCAACGTCGCCACAGATACGGGGTCTTTTAGGGAAGCGACAAAGATAGGTAGCGGGTTTAATCCTTGGTGCAACAAGGCTCTGACCAACCGATTGATCGGATGTAAACCGGCCCCCTGCACCAAGGCGCGATAAAAAATCAACGGCACCACGGGGGCGCCTTCGGTCCAGTTTTCTTGGGCTGCAGCCAGATCAGCAACTCCAGCCCCCGGCCAATAAACGCCAGCTCGCAGCAGGGGCGAGGCGGCCATGGGCCTGTCACTGCCCTCCAACATGGCTTTGGAATAGCTTAGCAATCCCGCCGCGTTTTGTGGCCCGCCCTCGACCATATAAGCCCAAAGCGCATCGTAATCGGGGCGCGAAACGGTCGACAATTCCCACAGCTCGGGATCAGGTTTATCATCCCCTGGCAGGGCGACAAAAGGCACACCCGCGTCGTGTAGGTGGGCTGCGTATTGCTCCAGCCCGTATTTCCAATATCCGGCCCCACCCAAAACGCGGGCGATCACCAGTTTTGATTTTGTGGCGCAGGCCTCAACGTGCAAATCCACCGACATTGGGTGTTGCAGATGGGTCAGATTGGCAAGACGCAGAGTGGGTGCTGCGTCCATTTCCGAGCGTGCTTCGGACAGGGCCGCGAGTTCTGTATCTGCAGCGGAGATGAACACCACATCGGCAGGGGTTTGACCCAGATCGACAGGTTCATTGCCGTCGTCTACGCTGCCGGGTGTTGCTGCCAAGAGATGCATTACAGGTGCTTTTCCATAAAGAGACTGGTCTCATTGACGGTATAATCGTCAAAAGGCTGACACAACGAAAACCCGTGGCGCTGATACATTTTGTGGGCTGCGTGCAGTAGATTGCCTGTTTCAAGTTTGAGCATCGGAAGCTTGAGAGATCGAGCGTGATCTTCGAGTTGGCGCATCAAAGCGTCAGCCGCGCCTTTACCGCGCGCGGCCTCATCAACGAACATGGATTTCAGCTCGCCGTATTCCTCTTTATTGGCAAGGGCGGCACAACCGAGAACGGTCTCGGCCTCGCGGGCGATGAAAAAGTGGATGTCGGGCGTGCAAAGGGCATCAATTGACAGGAAATGATTGTCCTCTGGCGGAAACAGGCTCTCCATCAGGGCATGGCTGGCCTGCAGCAATGCTGTGGCTTGTGGATCACGCGGATCCCCAAGTTCGATGATCAGTGTCATGCCTGTAGGGCCTTGGTGATCGCCTCTTGATCCAACCCTGTCTGACCGATGACGACCAGTGTTGTGTTGCGGATTTCACCAGATGCAAACGGGCGGTCAAAGTAGCTGTCGACGCGTGGGCCGACGGCTTGAACGGTGAGGCGCATTGGCTTGCCGGCAACTGCCGCAAAGCCCTTGAGACGCAAGATGTTGTTTTTGTTGATCACGTCGGTGACTTTGGCCGTGAAAGCAGTGACATCGGTGATTTCACCCAATGTGACGGCAAAGGATTGGAACTCGTCGTGGCCGTGTTCATGCTCATGATCATGATGGTGATCGTCTTCATCTTCATGATGATGATGGTGGTGATGGACCTCGTGGCGCGCACTCAGATCATCTTCAGCGTTGACGGCCTGGCCTAGCAACACGTCGACAGGCAAGGCCCCCATAGTGGATTTGACCACTTGCACCCCATCGCGGGAATCTTTGCGTAGATCAGCCGCTAATCCAGAAGATTCTGCATCTGTCAGCAGGTCTGCCTTGTTCACCACGATCATGTCGGCGCAGGCCACTTGGTCCTCGAACAACTCTGACAGCGGTGTTTCGTGGTCAAGGTTGTCGTCTTGTGAACGCTGGGCATCAACAGCGGCGACATTGGCCGCAAACTGGCCATCCACAACGGCGCGTCCATCGACCACTGTGACGACACCGTCGACGGTCACACGGGTGCTGATTTCGGGCCAGTTAAATGCCCGCACCAAGGGCTGTGGCAGGGCCAGCCCCGAGGTCTCGATCACGATGTGATCGGGTGGGTTGTCGCGATCCAGCAATTTTTGCATGGTCGGGATGAATTCATCCGCAACGGTGCAGCAGATGCAGCCGTTGGACAGCTCCATTACGTCATCATCGGTGCAAGTTTCATCTCCGCAACCCTTTAGGATGTCGCCATCCACGCCAAGGTCACCAAACTCATTGATGATCAATGCAATGCGTTTGCCGTTTGCGTTTGCCAGCATGTGGCGGATCAAGGTGGTTTTGCCAGCCCCTAGAAATCCAGTGACAACGGTGGCGGGGATTTTAGTGGCCATGATAGTCTCCTGTTTGGTCATGCAAAAATCCGAGAGGGAATGCCCCCTCGGATTTCATTTCGCATTGTTACTTGTTGGCGGATTAGGCTGTTTGAAACAGGCGCGGTGTGACCAGACCGGTTTTGTCCAGATCGCGCATTGTTTTCGCAGCGGCCAGAACCGCAAGATCAATCAATGGTTCGATCAAAACAACCAGCATATAGGCACTGCCAAAGCTTAGAACTGAAGCGATGTTTTCCATGCCAAATCCGGCGCCATATACGGCCCAGAACGCAACCCATGCCACAACGCCACCTTGGAACGCGGTCGAAAGCGCCAATGTTTGGGCATAGGTCAGATCAACATAGGCCGTTTTGGGCGTGATGATTTTGGAAGCCAGCGCTTGTAGGGCAAACAATGGCACCAGCAAGGTCGTCAGGTTGATACCGTATTGCGGCAGATCAAATGGCGCAAAGAACATACCTTGCAAAAGCAGGCCGGCAGAAAGGCCAATCGCAGCGGGTGCTGCACCAAAGACTAAAAACAGTGTCGAGCCGAGTATAAAGTGTACCTCAGAGACGCCGACCGGATAATGCGGTAGAACTTGAAAGAAACAAAACACTAACACTGTGGTGATAAGTGAGCGCAGCGTTAGGGACACGAGACCCTTTGCACGCAGTGTCTCAAGGCCAAGTTTTAAGGTATAGCCTGCTGCTGCTGCTGCAGTTGCGTAGCTCAGCACGATTTTCGCGCCATTAACGATTCCGGGTTCGATATGCATATTCAATCTCCTTATCCTGTCTCCCCGACAGGTTGGTTGCGGTTCATGTCAGGCCGGTCTCCTGGCTCGCGGATCAAAATGCTGTGCCTCCTTCCCGGGTTTGACCCAGTGGATATTGGCGTGCACTCCTCGCTTACAGTCGCGGGGGCGGCTGTGGTATCTGGCCCCTGATTGGGTCACCATCACCACATTCCCAGTTTCATCCCCAAGCGCTTGTGCGCCCGTGCGGGGAACCTTACCCGTCCTGTTTGAAGGCAAGCCATGGTCTGGGTCAAGCAGATTTGCGACATGGGGATGAATTTTGCGGCGCAGGGTTGGTGGTGATATAGGCCAAAAGCCGCAATATCTTGTGGATAAGTCTGTTTGATTGACCACATCCGGTGGTTATTCGTTGACAGCTATAGGGGCGAGCCGTCAAATTTGACTCTAACGGAATCATAGGCGGTAGCAGTTTTTTGCAATTTTCCAAACTCAGGCTGAACGGCTTCAAAAGCTTTGTAGACCCGACCGATCTGGTGATCGCGGATGGGCTGACCGGTGTTGTCGGGCCAAATGGGTGTGGGAAATCCAATTTGCTAGAGGCGTTGCGTTGGGTGATGGGTGAGAACCGCCCAACTGCAATGCGCGGTGGCGGTATGGAAGACGTGATTTTTGCCGGTGCTGCTTCACGGCCAGCTCGTAATTTTGCTGAAGTTTCCATCACCATTGATAATTCGGATCGTTTGGCACCCGCCGGATTCAACGATTTAGATTCGCTGGAGATTGTGCGCCGGATTACGCGAGATGCCGGCAGTGCTTATAAGGCCAACGCCAAAGACGTGCGAGCGCGCGATGTTCAGATGTTATTTGCGGATGCCTCAACAGGCTCGCACTCACCGGCATTGGTGCGTCAGGGGCAAATTGCCGAACTGATCAACGCCAAGCCGAAAAACCGCCGCCGCATTTTGGAAGAGGCGGCTGGCATTTCGGGGCTGTACCAACGCCGCCACGAGGCCGAGTTGAAGCTGAAAGGCACTGAGACCAATTTGGCGCGTGTCGAAGATGTGATCGAACAACTGGCTGCGCAATTGGCGCAACTGGCCCGTCAAGCGCGGCAAGCGGCGCGATACCGAACCATTGGCGATGATTTGCGTAAATCCGAAGGTTTGCTTTTGTATCGCCGCTGGAAAGAAGCGGACGAGGCGCAGGCCACGGCGCAGAGTGAATTGACGGAACGGACAAAGTTGGCGGCACAGGCCGAAGCGACGGCGCGTGGCGCTGGTAAGGCGCGTGAAGCCAGCGAAGAAAAGCTGCCTGCCTTGCGCGAAGAAGAAGCGATTGCGGCGGCTGTTTTGCAACGGCTTACGGTTCAGCGTGACACATTGAAAGATCAAGAAGCACAAGCTTTGCAAATGATCGCAGCGCTGACGGCGCGGATTGATCAACTGACCCATGATATGGAACGCGAGGCGGGGTTGAACCGTGACGCGGGCGAAACCATTGAGCGGCTGGAGTGGGAGCAGAGCCAGATTGCCAAGGCCGGCGAAGGCCATGAGCAACGACTGGAGGCGGCAAGTGAAGCGGCGCGTGATGGGGCCGGGATTTTGCAAGAACGCGAAGCGGCGCTGGCGCAGTTGACCGAAGATGTGGCGCGGCTATCGGCCAAGCACCATTCGGCACACCGTTTGCAAGAAGACAGTCGCAAAACGCTTGATAAAAACGAGGCCGAGGCCGAGCGCGCGCGCGAAGCCGTGGTTGGCTCCAAGGCGGCGCTGGCCCAGGCCGTGACTGATTTTGAAACCGCACAAGCGGCGGAAAAAACCGCAACAGCCGGGGCTTTGGCCGCCGAAGAGGCGTTGAGCAAAGCGGATGATCTTCGCAACGAAGCACATGCCCGCGAAGCGGATGCGCGGGCCGAACGCTCTGAAGCCGAGGGCGAAGCAAACGCGCTGCGGGCCGAGGTTGGTGCGCTGGCCAAATTGGTGCAGCGTGACACGGCCGAGGGCGGTCAGGTATTGGACGTTGTGCGGGTTCAGCCCGGTTATGAAAAAGCGCTGGGCGCGGCCTTGGCGGATGATCTGCGCGCCCCCGAAGTTGGCCCGGATG
Source organism: Rhodobacteraceae bacterium UBA2776 (assembly GCA_002352425.1). Taxonomy (GTDB): domain Bacteria; phylum Pseudomonadota; class Alphaproteobacteria; order Rhodobacterales; family Rhodobacteraceae; genus Profundibacter. The sequence goes on along the minus strand of DEIK01000128.1, from coordinate 18,459 downwards.
CGATGTCGGGTTGGGCGGTTTTGCCGGCTTACCCAGCCGCACAAACCTTGCCGCAGGGGATCAATGCCCTGACGAATTATGTTTCTGTGCCCGAAGTTTTGGCGCGGCGCATGGGACAAGTTGGGTTGGTGGATGCAGCTGATGGCGCTCGCTTGCAGGCCGATCTATTGCCGGGCCAACGGTTGGTCAGTTTAGAGGGTGACCTTTGGCGTTGGGACGGATTTCGTGCTGGTGCCGAAGACGCACCAAGTGCTGCGGCGCTGCGATTGCAACAGTTGAATCGGTTGGTTGAACTTAAGAAAGATTTAGAAAATGCCAGCGCCAAATCCGAGGGTGCTGCGCGTGCGCATGAGCTGTTGTCTGAGGAATTGAAGCGCCGCACTGTCGAGGATCAGCAGGCCCGTGAAGCGCGTCGCGACGCGGATCGTGCCGTGTCAGATGCCAACCGCGCGCTGTCCAAAGCCGAAGCTGATCAAAGCATCGCTTCGGGCAAGTTAGAGAGCCTTGGGTTGGCAGTGGCACGGTTTGAAGAAGAGGCCTCCACGGCGCGCCAACGCTTGCTTGAAGCAGATCGCGCTGTGGCTGAATTGGGTGATCTGGACGCGGCGCGGGTTGAGGTTGAAGACACCAAAATGACGGTCGAGGCCGCGCGGATCACGATGATGTCCAAACGGTCAGCCCATGACGAATTGCGCCGCGAGGGCGATGCGCGGATCAAGCGCAGTCAAGAAATTACCAAAGAGATTTCCGGCTGGCGCCACCGTTTGGAAACCGCCGGAAAACGGATTGCCGAGCTGAACGAGCGCAAGGTTCAATCCGAGGCCGAGTTGAAAGAAGCCAGCGCCGCGCCCGAAGAAATTGCCGCCAAGCGTGACGAGCTGGCTGACGCAATTACCGACGCCGAAACGCGCCGACGTGCTGCGGCAGATACCTTGGCCGAAGCCGAAACAGCGTTGCGAAATGCCGTTGATGCAGAGCGTGACGCCGAACGCAGTGCCTCTGAAGCTCGCGAAGGCCGCGCGCGTTCCGAAGCCCGTGCCGAGGCGGCGCGTGAAACGGTGGCCTATGCTGCCGAAAGGATCGCCGAGGAGCAAGAAACAACCCCCCAAAAGTTGCTTGAGGAATTGGATGCGGATCCCGAAAAAATGCCGTCCTCGGAAAACATTGAGGCCGACGTGAACCGTTTGAAGCGTCAACGCGATGCGCTGGGCGCTGTGAACCTGCGCGCCGAAGAGGATGCCAAAGAAGTCGAGGTCGAGCACGATACATTGCTGAACGAAAAGAACGATTTAGAAGAAGCCACCAAGAAACTGCGTATCGGCATTGCCAGCCTGAACAAAGAAGGCCGTGAACGTTTGTTGACTGCGTTTGAGCAGGTAAACAACAACTTCGGCTTTCTGTTCACCCATCTGTTTGGCGGCGGCGAAGCCAAGCTGGTTTTGGTCGAAAGCGATGACCCTCTTGAAGCTGGCTTGGAGATCATGTGCCAGCCTCCGGGTAAGAAACTGTCGACGCTTTCCTTGCTGTCTGGCGGCGAGCAAACCTTGACCGCAATGGCACTGATTTTCGCTGTGTTCTTGGCCAACCCTGCCCCAATCTGTGTACTCGATGAGGTCGACGCGCCGTTGGATGATGCCAACGTCACGCGGTTTTGTGATCTGCTGGATGAAATGACCCGTCGTACCGATACGCGGTTCCTGATCATCACCCACCACGCGGTCACAATGTCACGTATGAACCGTTTGTTCGGGGTTACGATGGGCGAGTTGGGCGTCAGCCAATTGGTCAGCGTTGATCTGAAAAAAGCCGAGGCAATGGTCGCTTAAATCAGGAAACCAAGTTGACGTAAGCGGCTGTTTTTGGTTCATTTGCAATACCTCCAATATGAAAGAAGGTGGAATATGAATTTTCAGAAAAAGCTGGTTGGCGGAATTTTTGCCGCAACAATGATTGCAACTGCTTCAATCGCGACAGCAGAAATTACGGCCACAAACGCCCGTGTTGTGTTGAAGGCGATGCAGGATTTCGGGTTGGTCGCGACCATGGAAAAGGACTCGCAGGGTGACCCGAAAATTGCGAGCCGCGTCTCGGATACCAAATATTCGGTCTATTTTTATGGCTGTGAAAACAACGACAATTGCAGTTCGATCCTGATCAAGGCAGGTTATGATTTGACCAACGGTATTTCCGCGTCAAAAGTCAACGAATGGAACCGTGAAAAACGGTTCGCAAAGGCCTATATCGACGATGATGGCGATCCGTTTCTTGAGTTGGATGTGAATTTGGATTTCGAGGGTGTTGGTAATAAAAACTTTGAGGATACGCTGGATTGGTGGCGGTTGTCCGTTGAGGATTTTGAAGAGTTTATCGACTGGTAACTCGCTGCCCAAAGATTTGGAAAAGCCCCGTACAGATTGTGCGGGGCTTTTTTGTTGAGCTACAGTTTTTTCAGCAGGGCTGCCGTGGGCCAAGCGTCTGCAGGCAGTCCCAGACGTTGCTGTTCGCGCTGAATCGCGATACGGGTTTTGGCGCCTAGGATGCCATCAATTTTGCCCACATCATGGCCCCGTGCAGCCAGCTTTTTCTGTAATAAACGCATTTGCTTGCCTGACAATCCCTGATCAGGATTGCCCGCTTTATAGGCCGGCGCACCTTCTAGGCGGTTGGCGAAATAGGCGGCTGTTGTGACGTAGGTGAAACTTTGATTCCATTCGAAATACACGCGAAAATTCGGGTAGGCCATGAATGCCGGACCCTTGCGTCCCATCGGTAAAATGACCGAGCCGTTTAACCCGCCCGCCAACTTCCCGCTGCGGGCCTTGACCCCCATTTTGGCCCAGTTAGAGACTGGTAACTGCGTGGTCAGCCCCGTTTTAGACCAGTCCAGTGATTGCGGCACGATGATCTCTTGCAGCCACGGCTGGTTCGGTTGCCACCCAAGGCTCGACAGCATCTTTGCGCCAGACATCAGTGCATCTGGGGGCGATGTTTTCAGGCGGACCTTGCCGTCACCATCGCCGTCTACACCGTTTTCCAAAATATCAGCGGGCAGCATTTGCACCATGCCGATTTCACCGGCCCATGCGCCTGTTGTTTTGCTTGGGGAAAACTCGCCCTTTTCATAGAGCGTCAAAGCCGCGAAAACTTGCGGGCGAAACAGGTGCGGGCGGCGACAATCATGCGCCAGTGTTACCAGCGAATTCAGCGTGTTGAAATTACCCTGAAACGACCCATAATCCGTTTCAAACGCCCAAAAGGCCAGCAAGACGCCACGGTTAATGCCGTATTGTTGCTGAATGCGGTCAAAAACGAGGCCGTATTTTCCAGCGTTGGCGCGCCCCTTGTTGATGCGGCCTTTGCTGATCAAGGCGCGAGAAAAGTCGATAAAGCTCTTTTGGAACACCCCTTGCGAGCGATCAGCCTTCAGTGTTTTGGGATCTTGTCGCACGCCCGCAAAGAACTGCTTGGTTTTGGCGGGTGAATGGCCTGTTGCGATGGCTTCTTTTTGCAAAGAGGTCACGAAACGGCTGAACTTACCGCCGCAAGGTGTTTCGGCCTGCAGTGGGGTGACGGACAGGCACAGGGCTGTGATAATCGGGAAAACGGAGATACGCATGAAAGCCTTTCGAAATGAATTTGGCGCAGACTAGCAGGGCCGGTCCACAAGGCAACCGGTTCAGATCAAAAGTGCGACAATTGCGATAATAAAAACCGCAGCTGCCCATGTACGCCACAGGGCCTGGCTGGCGGCGTCAATGTCGTGGGGCGTTAGGTTGTGACGGCCTTCATCATGCACAAAGGGGAAGTCACGCAACTCGCCCTCATAACTGCGTGGCCCTGCAAGGGCGACGTCCAGCGCAACAGCCATTGCGGATTCGGGCCAACCAGCGTTGGGGGACCGATGCAGTGGTGCGTCCCGCAGAATGAGGTGGCTTTTCGACCAGCCGTTGTGGGTCAGGGTGATCAGTAGCGCTGTGATGCGGGCGGGTATCCAGTTGATCAAATCGTCAAATCGGGCGGCTGCCCAGCCGAATTCACGGTGGCGCGGGGTCATGTAGCCGACCATCGAATCAGCTGTGTTGGTGATTTTGTAGATCAACAATCCGGGCAACCCTAGAAACAAAAACCAAAAGGCAGGGGCGATCACCCCGTCAGACAGGTTTTCGGCGGCGCTTTCGATGGCACCTCGTGCGATGGCGTTGTCGTTCATAACGCGGGTGTCGCGACCAACGATTTGGGCGACGGCCAACCGCCCGTCCGCTGTCGACAGACGCAAGGCATCGGCGACGGCAGTGACATGTTGGGTTAGGCTTTTCTGCGCCAGTAATATCGCGGCCAACAGGGCTTGAAAAATGCCATAATCGGGCAGATTTGAGACTAACATACCCAACAGCCCGGCCCCAAGGCACAATGCAATCAGCGACAGGATGCCATTGCGGGCTTTGGCTTTGCCTGTGTTGAATCGTGCGTCCATCCACCCGACAGCACGGCCCATCAAAACGGCAGGGTGCGGGAGGCGCGACCACAGCCATTTGGGCTCACCAAAAATCGCGTCGAGCAGCAATGCGAGCAACAGGATCAGTGCCGTGTTCACAGCGCCGATTCCAACTGCGACCAACGGTCTGGTGCAGGCAAGCCCAGACGCAGCCAGGTTTTGGAATAGGGAAAAATCCGCGACCAGATGTGGTGCTTGGCAAGTTTGATTTGCCATGCCTCAGCATCATCAACGCGGTAAAGCCTGAACAACTCAGTTCCGCCCTGAATTTCGGCGCCCTTGGCCAGCATAAAGGTATCAAGACGAGCCGCATCAGCCGCCAATCGTGTACGTGTCTGATCCGCCCAACCAAAATCGGCAAGCGCAGCGGCACCGATCTGTAATGCAGGGCCGGAAACCGGCCACGGTCCCAGCCCGTCGGACAGCTTGGCAATCAACGCTGGATCACCGATGGCAAAGCCCAACCGCAAGCCAGCCAACCCCCAGAATTTGCCAAAACTTTTTAGCACAATCGTGCCGGAACTTGCGGCCAGATCAATGCGTGATTTTTCGGGGGACAGATCGCAAAAGCTCTCATCAATTATCAGCAGGGGGGCCGGATCAGTGTTGCCCCAATAGTCGCCTGTCGGGTTGTTCGGGCTGACAATAACGCGCGCACCTGGTGTGTCATCCGACACCCGCCATCCTGCCATGCGAAAACTAGCTTCGTGTTCATTGTAGGTGCGGGATTCGACCCTAACCTTGCCTGATTTGGCCAACAACGGGATGCGGGCGATCAACGAAGATGCCCCCGGTGCAGCCAAAACAGATGCCGTATCGGGCACATTCCAGAACGCCCGCGCCGCTGTCTCAAGCCTATCCGTCGCCGCTTGATCTGGCAGCGCATTCCATGCATCAGCTTTGATCATCGGGACAGGATAGGTCACCGGATTTATCCCAGTCGACAGATCCAGCCAATCGGTCCTTGTGCCACCATATTGGGCAACAGCAGCATCTATGCCGCCCCCATGATCGCGGCGCTGTTTCATTCAGCGTTGTCCAGGGGGGGGTGGCGCGTGGTGAAGTGCCCTTTGATCGCTTGCGGCCATTCGCGATATGGCACTTGGCCGGTCGCACTGTTGCTGTGTAACATGGCGTATTCGACGATGCCCTTGGCTGCCTCGGCGTCGGGTGTGAATTCACCCAGAGTGTAGTTCAGCTTACCTTCAGCTTGAATGGTGATGTTGCAGGCGCGGGTGCAGCCCATTAGGCAGGAAAACCGGCGGGTTTTGACATCGTATCCTGCCTCGACGGCCTCGGCCTCGATCAATGTGGCCAATGCTTCACCATCGGTGACGCCAGCGGCCTCGGCATCCCAGCCCTCGATTTTGCAGGTGTCACAAATGGTAATTGTGGTGCTCATATCATGTCCTTTCGCTTTGCAGCAGAACAAACGGATTCCAACCGTGATTGCAAGCCCCATGAGTAATGTCGCTGCTGGTCGTTCGATTGGTGTGAATTAGATTGCGGCGCGGGTGATGGGCAATTATACGTGTCATTGACGAAGCCCAAGGGCCAGAAAGGTTGGCTGCGGATGATCGACCCAAAACGGGGATCAAATGCAGCATCGTCGGGAGCATGCGTTCCTGCCCTGACCTGTAGGCCAGTTGAAAAGGAATACATGTGATGAAATCACTTTTGACTTTGGTATTTGCAGGGCTTGCGGGCCCAGCATTGGCACACCCGACACATATAATTGAATTGGCAGGCCACAATCATTGGCTTGCGGCTGCAGCAGTGGCCGCCGCCGCCGCTGCCGCATTGTGGCAGGCCAAAAAACGCGACGACGAAGATGCCGATGAAGAAGAGGTTGAAGCAGACCCTGATGCCGAACCACAGGAGGCATGATATGTCAAAAACTGGTGTGATGATTTGCGGGCATGGCTCGCGTTCGCAAGATGCTGTTGATCAATTCGCGGTTTTGGCCGAAAAATTGCCGGGATTGCTGCCCAGCGACTGGATGGTTGATTATGGCTATCTGGAATTCGCGAACCCAGTGATCCGTGACGGTCTGGATCGGCTGCGCGAGGCTGGTTGTGACCAAATTCTGGCCGTGCCGGGTATGTTGTTCGCCGCGATGCATTCCAAAAATGACATTCCGACGGTTTTGAACACCTATGCTGCGAAACACGGTATTAATGTTAGCTATGGCCGTGAATTGGGTGTCGACGCCAAAATGATTGCCGCCGCTGGTGCGCGCATTCAGGAGGCTGTTGATGCGGCCAATGCCGAGCATGGCGAGCTGCCGCTGTCCGAGACCTGCTTGGTCGTCATTGGACGCGGTGCATCTGATCCTGACGCCAACGCCAATGTCGCCAAGATTGGCCGGATGTTGTGGGAAGGCATGGGGTTCGGCTGGTGCGAAATCGGTTATTCCGGTGTGACTTTTCCGCTGGTTGAGCCCTGTTTGGAGCATACCGCGAAACTGGGGTATAAGCGGGTTATCACGTTCCCGTACTTCCTGTTTGCAGGCATCCTGATTGACCGAATTTACGGTTTTACCGACAAAGTCGCTGCTGCACATCCAGACATCCAGTTTGTCAAAGCGGGATATCTGAACGACCATCCTAAGGTATTGGAAACATTTGCCGAACGGATCACCGAGCAGGTGGGTGAGATACCACCTGAAACATGCGGCACTTGCAAATACCGCACGCAAGTTCTGGGATTTGAGGCCGAAGTTGGCGCGGTTCAAGAAAGCCACCATCATCATGTTGAAGGCCAAGGCGCCAACGCGCCGGGGGCCACGGTCGAAACTTGCGATCTATGCGATACATTCTGCACCGGCGAATGCCGTTTGGATATGGATCACCACCACCATCATGACCATGATCACAGTCACGAACATGGCCACGACCATAACCACGATCACCACCATGATCACGCCCACCCCGAATACCCCCATGCCAAACACCCGCATGGGCCGGAAAGTGCGCGCAAAAATGATGTGTAATCTCGGTTCAACGATAAAGGCCGCGTCATGAGACCTTATGAACGTGATCCAGCTGCGATTTATCGTCAGAGCTTTGCAACCGTTCGTGAAGAAGCACGGCTGGATCGCTTTGGCGCGGGGATGGAATCCGTGGCGATCCGTTTGATCCATGCTTGCGGTATGGTCGAAGTGGCTGACCGTTTGGCGTTTTCGCCGAATGCTTATGTGGCTGGCCACGAGGCCCTGCAGTCCGGCGCGCCTATCCTTTGTGATTGCGAGATGGTCGGGGCGGGGATTATCCGCCGCTACTTGCCTGCTGACAATCAGGTAATGGTTACATTGAATGACCCCTCGGTTCCAGAGCAGGCCAAAGACATCGGTAATACCCGTTCCGCTGCTGCGGTCGAGTTGTGGCGTGACCATATTGAAGGTGCGGTTGTGGTTATCGGCAACGCGCCAACTGCGTTGTTTCATTTATTGGAACTGCTGGACGCTGGTTGGCCAAAACCGGCTCTAATCCTGGGGTTTCCTGTCGGTTTCGTTGGTGCTGCCGAGAGTAAGGCCGAATTGGCCGAGCGCCCAAGGGGCTGTGAGTTTGTTGCACTGCGCGGCCGTCGCGGCGGGTCCGCTATGGCCTCTGCCGCCCTAAACGCAGTGGCCGCTGGCCTGCCGGAGATCGCGAAATGAAACCTTGGTTACATATCGTTGGAATTGGCGAAGATGGCATGGACGGGCTTACCCCCGCCACCCGCGCTGTGGTCGAAGCTGCCGAGGTTATCGTTGGTGGCGAGCGTCATCACGCTTTGGCCACTGGAATTGGCGCCGAACGCGTCAGCTGGCCGTCGCCATTCAATGCATTGATCGAAACCTTGCAGGAAAAACGCGGCAAACGGGTTGTGGTTTTGGCGTCGGGCGATCCGCTTTGGTACTCCGTTGGGGCGCGTATTGGGCGCTCTGTCGACCCCGCTGAGATCGTCTATCACCCTCAAGTCGGGGCCTTTCAAATGGCCGCGGCGCGGATGGGGTGGTCGATGGCAGATCTGGAAACGCTGACGGTTCATGGTCGGCCCGTGGAGCAGATGATTGCCTATATTCAGCCGGATCAGAGACTGCTTATCCTGACGACTGGGGTCGAAACCCCCACCCAAATCGCTGCGTTCTTGATGGCGCGCGGATTTGGTCAAAGCAAAATGACCGTGCTGGCCAATATGGGTGGCGATGACGAGGCGCGCTTTGATGGCGTTGCCGAAAGCTGGACCCATGAGGTGCCGCCGTTCAACACGCTCGCCGTAGACTGCATCGCCGCGCCTAACGCCGCACTTTTGCCCCGTGTGCCGGGGTTGGCGGATGAACTATTTGTCAGCGATGGCACCATGACCAAATCAGAGGTCCGCGCGGCCACCTTAGCCAAACTGATGCCGATGCGCGGCGCTTTGTTGTGGGACATCGGGTGCGGTTGTGGCTCGGTCGCGGTCGAATGGATGCGGGCGGCGCGTTATGCGCGGGCCATCGGCATTGAACCACGGGCCGACCGGCGCGCAATGGCGGCGGCGAATGCGCTGTCGCTGGGGGCGCCGAAACTGGAACTGATTGATGGTATGGTGCCTGATGCGCTCGACGGCTTGGCCTTGCCCGATGCGATTTTCATCGGCGGCGGGTTGAGCCATGAGGTGTTCACCTCGGCATGGGCCGCATTGCGCCCTTTGGGCCGATTGGTGGCCAACGCGGTGACGCTGGAAAGCGAGACGGAACTGGTTGCATTGCACAACCAATTTGGTGGCGACTTGGTCAAGCTACAAATTTCGCGAGTCGAACCAATTGGCCCTCTAAACGGCTGGAAACCTTTCCGCCCGGTCACGCAACTTAGCTTGGTTAAACGATGACAGGAATTTTGTACGGCGTCGGCCTTGGCCCTGGTGATGCCGAGTTGATCACCCGCAAAGCGGCGCGGTTGATTTCAGATGCCAAAGTCATCGCCTATCCGACTTTGGCGGGGGGGGACAGTTTTGCGCGTTCCATCGCGGCAGAGTTTCTTGGTAATGACGTGCGCGAGATCAAAATAGATGTGCCAATGCAGGTCGCACGCGGCCCTGCGCAAGCCGCTTATGATGCTGCCGCTTCCGAGATTTCAGCCATATTAGAGACTGATATGGACGTTGTGGTGCTCTGCGAAGGGGATCCGTTTTTCTACGGCTCGTTCATGTATATTTACGCGCGGCTTAAGGACCGTTTTCCAACCGAAATCGTTCCTGGCATCACCGCGATGACTGCAAGCGCTGCCGCGTTGGGCCTGCCACTGGCCGCGAGAAACGAGATGCTCAGCGTGGTGCCCGGCCCGTTGCCTGACGCCGAATTGCGCCAGAAAATCAGTGCGGCTGACAGTGTTGTCATCATGAAGGTTGGCCGCCATTTGGGGCGCATTAGAAATGTTATTGAGGGGTTGAATTTGTTGGATCAAGCCCATTACATCGAGCGCGCCACTTTGCCCCAAGAGCAAAAAATGCCTCTGTCAAAAGCGCCTGACTCAGCGCCGTATTTTTCAATGATACTTATCACAAAGGAGGCCGATCCTTGGCTTTAACTCCCGTCGTAATCTGCCTGTCCCGTGCGGGCGAGGCAACAGCCCACAAAGTGGCAAAATCCTTGGGCGCGCAGGTGCATGGCCGCGAAAGCCGGGTTGATGTGGCGGACGCCTATTTTCCCAATGCGTTGGACTATGTGCGCACCTTGTTTGCCAGCGGAACGCCTGTGATTGGGGTCTGTGCGGCGGGCATTTTGATCCGTGCCGTTGCACCCTTGCTGGCAGATAAAACGACCGAACCACCTGTCGTGGCTGTGTCGGATGATGGTGCGGTGGTTGTACCGCTACTGGGCGGGCATCGCGGTGCAAATCGTTTGGCCAAACAGATTTCCGAAACGCTGGGGAGCGTTGCAGCCGTGACTACGGCTGGTGACATCGCGCTTGGCTTTGCGCTGGATGAGCCGCCCGTTGGATACAGGTTGGCAAACCCCAAAGATGCCAAGGCTGTGATGGCGGCTATGCTGAACGGCGCAGACGCGCGGGTTACTGGCGAAGCCCTGTTTGACATTCCGTCAGTCGAGGCTGGAAAAGTCGAGATTTGCGTCACCGAGGCCTCTGAAACAGGCACGTCCGAGCGGTTGGTTTATCATCCGCAACGTTTTGCGCTGGGCCTTGGATGTGCGCGCAATGCGGACCCTCAAGACATGTGGGCGCTGGTTGAAAAATCACTGGCTGACGCGGGTATCGCGCAAGGGGCAATTGCTTCGGTGAACTCGATTGACCTAAAGGCGGATGAGCCTGCGATCATTGCGGTCGCCAAGCGGTTGAACGTGCCGTTTCGCGTGTTCGATGCGGCGGCGCTTGAGGCCGAAGTGCCCCATTTGAAAAACCCATCCGATGTGGTGTTCGCCGAGGTTGGCTGCCACGGTGTTTCCGAGGCCGCTGCTTTGGCCGCGGCAGATGCAACCGCTGATTTGGTGGTTGAGAAGCAAAAAACAGCAACCTGCACCTGCGCCATTGCCCGCCAATCAGAGCCTATTAAAGGCCAAAAGGGCCGTTCGCGTGGCAAATTGTCGATCATCGGCATCGGTCCTGGCCAGCATTCATGGCGCACGCCTGAGGCTAGTCAGTTGATTGCCGAAGCCCAAGAACTGGTTGGCTATGGTCTCTACATCGACCTACTTGGCCCCTTGGCATCTGGCAAAATCCGTTCGGATTTCCCGTTGGGCGGCGAAGAAGATCGCTGCCGTTACGCGCTGGAGCAGGCGGGTAAAGGCAACAATGTCGCGCTGATCTGTTCTGGTGATGCTGGCATCTACGCGATGGGTGCCTTGGTGTTCGAACTGTTGGATCGCGGTCCAGATGCGCATGGTGTTACCGATGCCGCGCACCGCGTTGAGGTGATTTCAACCCCCGGCGTTTCGGCACTGCAAGGGGCGGCTGCCCGTGCCGGTGCACCCTTGGGTCACGATTTTTGCGCGATCTCGCTGTCTGATCTGCTAACGCCGCGCGAAGACATCGTGAAACGCCTAAAGGCCGCAGCCGAGGGTGATTTTGTGATCGCGTTTTACAACCCCGTTTCTAAACGCCGCCGCACTTTGCTGGCCGAGGCCCGCGACATCCTGCTGCAATATCGACCAGCCGATACGCCTGTCATGTTGGCCTCATCCTTGGGCCGACCCGAAGAAAATATTCGCTATCGCAACTTGTCAGACCTTGAGGTTGACGAGGTCGATATGCTGACGGTTGTTTTGATCGGCTCCAGTCATTCCCGACTGGCGCAATTGGGTGAAGGCCCGCGCATGTTCACCCCACGCGGTTACGCGCGAAAAATCGATGGAGATTTGTCATGACTGTATATTTTATCGGGGCGGGGCCGGGTGATCCTGAACTTTTGACACTCAAGGCGCAGCGCCTGATTGCGGCCTGCCCAGTATGTTTGTTCGCGGGCTCATTGGTGCCCGAAGACGTGGTTGCAGGTGCGCCCGAAGGGGCCATTGTGATGGACACAGCGGCCATGACATTGGATGACACCCACGGCGAAATATTGGCCGCCCACAAACGCGGCGAAGATGTCGCGCGGGTGCATTCTGGTGATCCGTCGCTTTACGGTGCGATTGCCGAACAAATTCGCCGCCTGCGGGCCGATGGAATCGACTATCAGATCATTCCGGGCGTGCCAGCCTATGCGGCTGCGGCTGCGGCCTTGGGTCAAGAATTGACCATACCGGAAATCGCGCAATCCATTGTTCTTACACGTGTTTCTATGCAGTCCACGTCAATGCCCGCTGGTGAAGCGCTGGAAAATTTTGCCCGCACCGGTGCGACTTTGGCGATCCATCTGGGTGTGCGCAATATGCGCGAGATCGAACGCGTTTTGGTGCCACATTACGGTGAAGATTGCCCCGTTGCTGTGGCCTACCGTGTTGGTTGGCCGGATGAGATGATCATCCGTGGCACCCTGACGGACATTCGCAAAAAAGTGCGGGTTGAAAAAATCACGCGTACTGCGTTGATTCTGGTTGGTCCTGCGCTTGGCAATATCCGCGATTTCAAGGACAGTGCTCTGTATGACCCGGACAAACCGCACGTGCTGCGTCCAGTGGTTGGGGTGAATTTGGTTGAAGACCACAACACCTAGGTTGGAAACGGTCTGTCACAGAACATTAACTTGACGTTCACCATGACCGTGCCAAAGTGAGGTCAAGCTAGGGGGAAATGACGTGATGTTTGAAATGCTGCCAAAAGAAGTGCGCGAAGGACTGGAACTGGCCCGTAAGCGCGATTTGAAACGTAATAGCCGCTTGCGGGTGCATACGGATGATGAGGTTTTTCCAGTGCTGCGGTTTTGGGAAACCGGCTTTGCATTGGACGTTGAAAATGCACCACATTTGCGAGGGTTGGTCGACATTTATGACGGCGCGCGCCATTTGTACCAATGCTTGGTCATTGCCTCAGAAGAGGCCAACGGTGAAATGGTTTACGATTTTAAGCGTAGCACGGCAGTTCGGGACAAGGCGGCACTGGATTTCGTGCGGGATGAGACGGCGCCCGTTGCGCTGTTGGGTCGCTAGGGTCTGATTTCAACACTGGTCCCGTTGGCGACCACTCGCCATAATTCCTCAATTTCCGTATCGGAAACCGCAATACATCCTGCGGTCCAATCGGTTGGAATGGTTGCCAGTTTCCCCAACCCGTTGGGCTGTCCGTGAATGAAAATATCACCGCCTGGGTCAATGCCAGCGTCCGCCGCGCGTTTGCGATCCTCAGCTTGTGGATAATCTATTCCCAGTGACAGATGATAGCTGCTTTTCGGGTTGCGGCGGTTGATGGTGAATATACCTTCCGGCGTTTTCCCATCGCCCTGTTGGACCTTGTCGCCTGCTGGGGCAAATCCAAGAGCGATCTGGTAACTGCGCAAGGGTTCGCCATTTCGAAACACGGTCAATTGGCGCGCGGATTTTTCAATCAAAATGTGGTCGACCTGTGCGGTCAAAGGGGCCAGTGGCGGTGGTGGATCGCTGGGCGCATAGCGATCATACAGAGCGAAAGCGACAACCCCGACAAACACCAGAAATGCCAGTCGGGATAACAGGCGTAGGCTGCGGATCATTGCAGATCAGCGAATGCTTTTTGCAACCGATCAACGGCCTCTTCTACCACGGCGCGCGGTGTGGCCAGATTGAAGCGCAGAAACTCCTCGCCGCCGGTACCAAAAGTTCCGCCGTGGTTCACGGCGATCTTGGCTGTTTTTTCAACCCGTGCTTCGTATTCAGACCGCTCCATGCCGGTGCCCGACATATCGACCCAGGCCAAATACGTGGCTTCCAAATTCATGGATTTCAAGCCCGGGATCGCATCAATGCCTGCGTCAAAGATCCGGCGGTTTTCGGTCAGATAGGCGTTCAACTCGTCCACCCATGCTGCGCCCTCGGGCGAATAGGCCGCAGTCGTCATGAACAACCCGAATGAGTTGGGCGACAGGCCAAGTGCCGCCATTGTCGCGCCAAACTTGGCACGCAGAGCCGGATCATGAATGATGACATTGCCGGTATGTGCGCCCGCAATGTTGAAAGTTTTCGTCACAGCCGTCATCATCACCAAACGATCGGAAATCGACGGATCAACCAGCGGCATGACTGTGTGTTTATTGTCACCGAACACCAGGTCGTGGTGAATTTCGTCAGACACCAAAACCAAATCGTGGCGTTTGGCGAAATCGGCGACGCCTTGCAGCTCATTACGGGTCCAAACGCGGCCGCCCGGATTATGTGGTGAACACAGGATCACCATTTTCTCGGCCCCCGTCATTTGCGCATCGTAAGCGGCAAAATCCATCTCGTAGCGGCCATCATTATTGACCAGCGGGCATTCAACCACCTTGCGCCCCGCAGCGTTAATCACCTTGGCAAAGGCATGGTAAACGGGGGTGAACAACACCACGCCGTCGCCCGTTTCGGTGAAGGCATCGACGCATAAGGCAGTGCCATTGACCAGCCCATGGGTGGTGAAAATCGCATCGGCATCGACGTCCCAAGCATGGCGGGCTTTCATCCACCACTGGATCGCTGATTTGTAAGACGTGTCATCGCCAAAGTAGCCGTAAACGCCCAAATCCATCATGTTTTGCAATGCGTCTTGAACGCACGCCGGCGGACGAAAATCCATATCGGCAACCCACATGGCGATACCTGTATCGCGCGGCACACCGTAAATCGGCTCCATCATATCCCACTTGGCGCTGTGGGTGTTCCGGCGTTCGATAATTTCGTCAAAATTCATGTGATTTGCCTCATTTTTTAATCCTCGCCACGTTACCAATTGGATTTGCAGATGCAAGGGCGTTGCAGCGCGGCGGATCATGTCTTAAATGACCCTTATGAGCATTAGACCGATCCTGATCCACCCCGACCCGCGCCTGAAAAAGGTGGCCACCCCTATTGAGGGGGTGAATGATGAAATGCGCAAGCTGGCGGACGACATGTTGGAAACCATGTATGATGCCCCCGGCATTGGGCTGGCTGCCCCGCAGTTGGGTATT
>DEIK01000128.1:0-3379 GCA_002352425.1 Rhodobacteraceae bacterium UBA2776 | reverse complement strand
CCCGAGGTGGTTTGGTCCTCGGAGGGTCTGAATGTCTATGAAGAAGGTTGCCTGTCGATCCCGGAACAATACGGCGACGTCGAGCGCCCCGCCGAAGTGATGGTCAAATGGACTGACAAAGACGGGGCGGCCTGTGAGGCCAAGTTCGACGCGCTTTGGGCGACTTGCGTTCAGCATGAGATCGACCATTTGGATGGCAAGTTGTTCATTGACTACCTCAAACCGCTGCGTCGCCAGATGATCACTCGTAAAATGGTCAAACTGAAACGCGAGCGGGCGCGGGTATGATCCGCGCTTTTGTGCCTTTCCCCGATAAGCGCCTAAAGACTGTTTGTACGCCGATTGCATCCGTGGACGATTGCATCCGTGAAATTTTGACCGATATGGTCGATACGATGGAGGCGATGCCCGGTGTTGGCCTTGCCGCGCCGCAGATCGGGGTGATGCAACGGTTGGCCGTGGTGGATGCCTCGGAAGTGCGCGGGCAGGCGGTGTTGATGGGAAATCCGGTTGTATTGCATGCCTCGGTCAAGCTGCGTGAACATGACGAGGCCAGCCCGAACTTGCCCGGGTTTTCCGCAACAATCAAGCGGCCCCGCGCGGTTACGGTTCAGTTTTTGAATGTGGCCGGCGAAATTGAAGAGCGTGAATTTGTCGGGCTTTGGGCAACCTCCGTTCAGCACCAAATTGATCATTTGAACGGGCGGATGTTTTTCGACAACCTGTCCAAGGTAAAGCGAGATATGTTGCTGCGAAAATTTCGCAAGGGGGCGCGATGAAGGTTGTGTTTATGGGCACACCGGAATTTTCGGTGCCGGTTTTGGAGGCTTTGGTTGAAGCCGGTCATGATGTGACATGCGTCTATTGCCAACCGCCCCGTCCAGCGGGACGCGGCAAAAAAGACCGGCCAAGTCCGGTGCAAGCGCGGGCCGAGGCTTTGGGCTTGCAAGTGCGCTATCCGGTGTCACTGAAAGGCGGGGCTGAACAGGCGGAATTCACGGCGCTGGGCGCTGATGTGGCCGTGGTGGTGGCCTATGGGTTGATCTTGCCACAGGCCGTTCTGGATGCGCCAAAACAGGGCTGCTTGAACATTCATGCGTCCCTGTTGCCACGCTGGCGTGGGGCTGCGCCGATCCATCGGGCAATCATGGCAGGGGACGCTGAAACCGGTGTTTGCATCATGCAAATGGAGGCAGGGTTGGACACGGGTCCAGTGCTGATGCGCCAGTCTGTGCCGATTGAGGCGCAAGATACCACGGCAATTTTGCATGACCGTTTGTCCGATCTTGGTGCGCGTCTGATTGTGCATGCTTTGGCGAATTTGCCCCAGTTAGAGCCACATTTTCAGCCAGAGTACGGCGTGACCTATGCTAAAAAGATTGAAAAGTCCGAAGCGCGGATAGATTGGACGCTTGCTGCGCTCGAGGTGGACCGCTTGATACGCGGGTTGTCGCCGTTTCCCGGCGCGTGGTGCGAGGTTGATGGAGAACGCGTAAAGCTGCTGAAAAGCCGTGTGGTTGAAGGGGCTGGCGAAGCTGGTACTGTTCTGAACGGCTTTCGGATCGCCTGCGGCACGGGGGCTGTTGAGATACTTAGGGCCCAACGCCAAGGCAAACGGCCAATGGTGGCTGACGAGGTTTTGCGCGGGTTTGAAATGCCGGATCGTTTGACTTAGTCGGAGCAAGTCGCCAGCGAAAAAAGCCGTAAGGCTTGATGAGCGGCCGAGAGGACCTATATTAGACCTATGCCAATACTCTTTTTAATCATAATCGGTGCTGCCGCGGGTTTTTTAGCCACGCGGGTGATGCATGTAAAAACGGATGTTGTTACCACGGTCGCCATTGGCATCTTCGGGGCATTGATCGGCGGGTTGATCCTGCGGTTCATCCTGATGCTGACAGGGATTGCCTTTGGCTTTGTCGGGGCCGTGCTTGGCGCCATGGCGTTGATCTGGGTTTATCGTACCTATATCCAAAAATAGGCTCTAATTGGCCTTAAAAGGCTCCATTCCCGTCCGTGCCAACTCATCCGCGCGCTCGTTTTCGGGATGGCCTGCATGCCCCTTTACCCATTCCCATGTCACGGTATGACGTGCCTGTGCCTCGTCAATGCGTTGCCACAGCTCGACATTTTTAACGGGCTTTTTGTTCGATGTGCGCCAACCATTGCGCTTCCAGCCGTGGATCCAAGTGGTGACGCCGTTTTTCACATAGGCACTATCGGTGATGATGGTCAGGGTCGAGGGGCGCTCCAGCGCTTCTAGCGCATTGATCGCCCCCAGCAATTCCATCCGGTTGTTGGTGGTGTGGGGCTCGCCGCCGCACAGCTCGCGTTCTTTTAGAATTTTGTCACCATCGCGGGCGATCATCAACGCGCCCCAACCACCAGGGCCAGGATTGCCGGAACAGGCCCCATCCGTGTAGACGAATAAATCAGGCATGCGCGGTCACCAAAATCCAGTCAGACGGCTCGCCACTCAGGCCCGGGCTGTTGCCATGTTTAACCTGCTCGAGGGTGAAACCAGCCGTGTTTATTTGCGCCAATAAATCATCCTCTTGATAGTAGGTGTACAGTCGATCAATGCCGTCTCGGCCGGCATTAGAGCCTAATTTCATGCCAATATGAAACTTCGCACCCTGTTTGCAAGCGTGGTGCAGCGCGGCAAGATGTTTTGGAAAGGCGTCGCGGGGAGCGTGCAAAAGGCTGAAGTTTGCCCAGACACCGTCGTAAATATTTTCGCCGGTAATGTCGTCAAAACTGGCTTGGCGTGCTGTGACGTCCTTTTGTTGCGCCGCAAGCTTGACCATCTCGGACGAAGCATCAACCGCGTCCACCTTGCAACCCTGCGCAGCCATAAACGCCGCATACAAACCAGGACCGCAGCCCAGATCCAGCACATGTCCACCCACTGGCATGGTCTCGCAAAAGGCCACCAATTCTTTGTACCCGTCCAATTCCTTGGTTAGGCGCTGATAGTCAGCAGCGCGGGCGTCATAGACTTCGATTGTTCTGGCGTCCACGCTCATGCGGGTTCCCGCAGGATGCGCGGCACCTTGAACTCTACGTTTTCTTGCGCGGTTTCGACGTATTCAACGGTCACATCGTATCGGGTGCGAAAGGCGTCGATCACCTCGTTGACCAGAACCTCGGGGGCCGAGGCTCCGGCAGATAAGCCAAGCGTTTTAATCCCGTCCAATGCGCGCCAATCAATGTCTGCGGCCCGTTGCACCAGTTGCGAGTATGTGCAGCCCGCCGCTGCGCCAACCTCGACCAACCGTTTGGTGTTTGATGAATTGGGCGCGCCGATCACGAGAATTGCATCGGATTTTGGTGCGATGGCTTTGATGGCTTCTTGGCGATTGGTGGTGGCGTAGCAGAT
>DEIK01000064.1:7543-53117 GCA_002352425.1 Rhodobacteraceae bacterium UBA2776 | reverse complement strand
GATGACAATTCAGGGGCAGGTCAATGAGAGCCTGAACAACGTCACGCCCTCCGATGTTTACTTTGGGCGCGCTCAAGCCATTCTAAACCAACGAGAAAGGATCAAACACAAAACACTCGAAACCCGGCGCTTGCATCACAGCCAACGCGCCGCATAATGAAGCCAACCAGATGAGCCGAACCCTCTCTTAGTTCAGGCGGCCTTTGGAACCAAAAACTCTGACGACGGACAGATCAACAGAAGCGGCTTGTGACGCTGCCTGCGCGTACATCTTCATCCATTTGTAGAGCGAATGGGTGCTGACCCCCAACCGCTCCGAAACCTCGCGAACAGGATACCCCCGCACTGCAATCTGATGCACCGCATCACGCTTGAAATCTTCGCTATAATTACTCTTTCCCATATCGGCCTCCTTGCCTCAAAATTAGGAAAGAAAGCGTCTACAATACTAGGGGCTATTCAAACTTCTGAATTTCTGGAATGGCGGAAATTGACAATTATCAGTGGGGACGAAGACGTTCTACAATTCGTCCGCCACGCCGGACATATCCGTGCAAATTGCCATCCGGGGACGTGTTTTGTCGTCCCGCCAACATCAGGCCCTTTTGCAATGGGCCTATGATCCGCTGATCTAATTGTCAGACCTGTCGCTAAAACCGCAAGGATAAGCAGGACATGCCGCCATCCAGTTTGGCGCAATCTACGTTGTCGATTTCGCGCACTTCATAGCCGCTATCGCGCAACCGTTTGGCCGTGTTGGGAAACCCTGCCGCCATAATCACGAACTGATTAAAGCGAATGGCGTTGGCGGCGGATTCCTCATCTGGGGCGGTGTAGATCACGTTGTAATCGTCAAAGCAGCCCGAGGCGGCCAGCCGTTGGGTCGACAGGATCGTGTTGGCATCCAGCAAGGAACAATCGGTTTTGAAGTGCAGCACGTCGGGCGGAATTGTGATGGCGCGGACCTTGTACCCCCAGTCGGCGGTAAGCGCTGCAAGTTCATCAACGCCAGCCTGATCTGTACGTTCGGAGAGGCCGACCAGAACCTCGCGGGCGGTCACCAGAATGTCACCGCCCTCAATTGTGCCCGGACCTTTGATTTCGCGAACATCTTTGTACATTTTGTACAAAACAGGGGCCATTTCGTACACTTCACCTGATCGTGTCGGTGCCCCTGCACGCATCAAGATTGCGCCTTGGGGCAGGCACAAGGCGGTGTCCTCGACAAAGATTGAATCTGGGTAGGCGGGCAGGGCCGACAACGCAATCACCTCGGCGCCGGTTTCACGCAAGGTCGCGGCATAGCTGTCATGGGCCGCCGTCATGCGGGTCAGATCAGGCGGACCGGTGTCGATGGCCCGCAACCCCTCGGTGATGCTGGCGGCAGGTTTGCGAATGATGGCGCGGGAAAATTCAAAGCATGGGTTTTTCATGCCGCCAGTAGGCGCTATTTGCGGCCAAAGGAAAAGAGCTTTTTGCGCCAGGTCTCTTTGGCGGGACGGGGCACATATTTGTTCAACTCGGCCTCGATGTCGGGGCCGTTAATCAACGGGGTGCCGGCTTCGACTTGCTTGGCAAGGAAGGTGGCGATGGGTAGGATGGCATTTTTGTATTCGGGCCTGGCGAAAATACCCAAGGCGACGTCCTCCAGCCGAAACATCACCGTTTCGGCGTCTGGTTCGTCCTCCAGCCCTGCGATCAAGCGGGACAACTCATCCACGCGCGCGATGTCGCCGATGCCACAGGTGTTACAGGCACAGGCGGTTTCTTCGGCGATCTGGCCGCCGAACAATTCGATCACGCGGATTTCCAGCATTTCCACGAAGGAACCCCAATCGTTGTTCGAGAAGGCCTTGTCACTGATCAAAACCGGTGGGCGTGGTAGCATCCGCACCGACATAACTTTTAATCCCAAAGCGCGCGCGGTAAGGGCGTGACCGGCTTCGTAAACCGCAA
This sequence comes from Rhodobacteraceae bacterium UBA2776, assembly GCA_002352425.1. GTDB lineage: Bacteria > Pseudomonadota > Alphaproteobacteria > Rhodobacterales > Rhodobacteraceae > Profundibacter. Next base: position 51,161 of record DEIK01000064.1, on the reverse strand, counting down.
GGCGAAATGCTAGATCGGCACAGGGGCCTTTGGGGGCTTGGGCTGTGGATTCAGAATACATTGTGTCAGGTCTTTCGGCTTATTCTTTGGTGTCGGTTGCGGGCTCTGCTTTGGTGATCTCCGTTTTGCCGGACGGATCGGCATAGCGATCATTCAGGCTTTGGATGTGGGTGGCAACCGTTTCGCGCACTGTGCGCAGATGTTTGCCCGCGCGTGCCGACCATCCGGCAGGCTCTTTACGAAAGATCGACTGGAACGCGCCGGTCGATTTCATAAAAGCGTTTTTCAGGTTCAACTCGACCTGACCATAGGCCGCACTTAACGACGCTGCGATGCGTTTGGCGACAAAGCCGCGCATCCAGTAATGAAACACCAGCGCTAAAATCGCAGCCGCCACAACCGCCACCGTGGCGTCGATCCAGTTCGCTTTGATCCATGCAACGCTAAAGATGTCCATTGAAGGCATCCATTTGAAATAGACCGAAGCCCCGATCGCCCCGGCAACAAGTGCGCCCAACGCAATGCCATCACCAATCAGCACACTGCGGCGCCACTTGGCTTTGGCATTGCGCAATTTGGGCAGCACGTCATGTTCCAGCTCATTGGCCACGGTTTCAAGCACCGAAACGATGCGATAATTGCGTTGCAACTCGACCTCGTCCATCCGCGCGACGATTTTGCCAAGGTCTGCATCGCGTTTGGAGCGGAACCGCTCGCGTAGGGCTTTGTCCTCAATCGGAATGGCGGCTTTTTCATTGTAAATCGTGTAAAATTGCCCCGCCGTTAGACCGGCCTGCGCAATGGCGCGTTGCCATGCGCCAACCACTTCTTCGGGGTTGTCGTCCCGCGCGGCGGTGTCGATCTGGTTCAAAACATAAAGGAATTTTGAGGCATCCGTGCGGGTCACCGTGCGGGCTACCAGATGTTCCAGCGTATCTTGCATTGCGCCGGGTTCGGGGTGGCGCGCGTCAAAAAACACCAGTACCAGATCGGACAGGTCCAGAATGTGATCGGTGATGCGCAGGGTCGAGGTGCGTTGGTCGTCGGCATCAAATCCCGGTGAATCAATGATGATTTTGCCGCGGATCGGTTCTTGATCTGTGGTGCGCAGTTGCAGATAGCTTTCGATATGTTTGCCTTCGCCCTTGGCGACCTTTTCGATCTCGTGACTGATGCGGTAAAACGGAAAGCGCGGGTCGGCATCCAGCGCGGTCCCCGGCAAGGTTTGATTGGCCCCTGTGCCGGCGGAGCGGTGGCAAATCACTGTGAATTTGTCATCCACGGCCTGATTGCCGGTGTCTTGCAACGTGTCCCCGACGTAGCTGTTGATGAAGGTCGATTTGCCCGAGGAAAACGTGCCCAGCACCGACACCAGTGGCCACCATGAAATCCGCGAGGCCAGTGAGGTTTCGCTGTCCAGCAGACCGGTTTTATAGAGCAGTTTGTCGAACTTGTAATAGGTCGGCAGCACCTCGAGCAGGGCAGGGTTTTCGGCCTTTAGATGGCTTTCCAGACGGGTGAGGCGGGATTTGAGAAAGGTGCTCATGCTGTGATCTTTCCGGTTTGCGGCGTTACTGGGGCGGAATTATTGAGAGAGGCGGTTGTGCAGGTCTGCGGCCTTGTCTGGCGCAATGGACTGCAGCACGCCGATCAGCGGCATGATTTGCTGTGTGTTGCCATCTGCAATCAGTTGCAGGCCGGTCCGGTGGAACATGTCGGCGGCCTCGTTCATGCGGCGTTGGGCAAAATATAGGTTGCCCAATTCGCCTTTGACGTCAGCGTTGTTGGGGGCGTCGGCCACCAGCGCCTTGTAGAGCGTTTCTGCCTTGGCCAAGTCGCGGTTCCAATAGGTCTGGCGCGCCTCGGCCAAACGGGTTTGGATGTCGTTTGCAGAGGCAGGGGCAGGGGTGGTTCGGGCAGGGTCGGCGGGCGTGCCGATTTGCGCGGTGGCGTCGGTTGGATATTTCGAAGGTTGTTCGGCCGCCTCGGGTTGCGCCACTGTTTCGGCCGGAACCGGGGCTGGGGCCGTGCCAGTGTCGGGGCCAGTGTCGGGGGCAACGTCTTGGGCAACAGGTCCGGCAGTTTTGGCCTGTTCATTTGCTGCGGCTGCAACTTCTCCATCATTACCGCCGGACATGCCCATCAAGGACATTACTTGGTCGCGTTTGAAAATCAGCAAGGCGGCCAAAATGACCACGATGTATATAATGACGAGTCTGAGGAAGGGCATAATCATTGGTCTTATCCTTGGTTCAAATGGCCGCGCCAGCGGCGTGGTTTCGGTCTATGGCTCAGCCGTGAATGACCTGCGCCAACGCGTCCAATTCGGCTGCGGCTTTGCCGTTTGGCTCCAATTCGAACACGGCCAACCCTTCGGAGAACGAGCGTCGAAAGGCCAGACGTTGCACCAGTTTGGCGGCAAGCGGTTTGATCCCGTCGAGTTGGGCCAGCGCCTGCATCGCTTCGGCGTTTTCACGTGAGCGCGGGTGTGGGTCGGCACGGTTGATGAACCCCATGATCGGTGGCATTTTGCCTTTTGGGCGTTCTTTCGCGACGATGTCCAAAAACTGCTGCGTCGACCAGATATCGGCCTGCGAGGGCGTCACCGGTATGACAATGTGATCGCAAATCTTGATGGCGGCGCGCATGGCGGCCATGTCCGAGGTGCCCACATCAATCAACCAATCGCCTTTTGCCTTGGCACGGGTGGGCAGATTGTGGACCACGTTCAAGGCCGGTTCGATTTCGTCCTCGCTGCGGATCATCGCCACATCCGTGACGGTGCGCTGCGGGTCCAGATCGCAAACGGTGACGTCCTGTCCCTGTTCCAGCCGCCAGATCGCCATGTTAAAGACGATGGTGCTTTTGCCGGTGCCGCCTTTGAAGTTGGCATAGAGTGTCAGCATGGCGTTTGGTCCTTCATTGGCTTAATTTGCGGGGGCGGGAGGCTGTTTTCGCTGCCACCCCTCGGGGATTTGAAAGGCGCTGTCCTGCACTGCGTTAACGGTGATGTCTTTCAGGCGACGCAGCTCGCCGCCGGGCAGTTCTTCGCGCACCACGACGCGCAATTCGGGGTCAAACCACCAGCTGCCGGTGTTGGCGGGCTGGTTGCCCGAGGTGACTTTGAGGCTCCAATGTTCGGTGATGCGGCCATTCAGGTCCTGCATGGCCACAAATTGCATCGCCATTACGCTGCCATCGGGGAATTCTTGCCGCAGGGCGCGGCGGCGGGTGGAGTCCCACAAAATGATCAACGGACGGGTCTGTGGCTTGCTGGCCAAGGCCCAACGCTCGACCGCAATGCCGCTGACGGTGTCCGTGCCGATACGCTCGCAAGTGGCCATCGGGGCATCGCCGCAGGGGGTCATATACCCCTCGGTGGTGGTGACCGGAACCGGCTGGTCACGGACCTCGAAATAAGTTTGATCCTGCGGGTTCAGGATGAACATTACCCCATCGGTGGGGCGCAGTATCTGGATAACGGTTTGGCCGTTTTGTTCAAACTCAAGCCGGAGGTTTTGGCCGGATTTCACGATTTTTCCGGTGGTTTCCGGCTGCCCGGGCAAGCCGTGAATGGCGGTGGCGGAATAGCTTTTGGCGGGGCTGCTGGTCGGGGTCTGAACCGATTGGGCAGCAAGGGGGGCAGCGAGCATCGTCAAAAGCAACGCCGCGACGCGTGTTGGCAATCTGTGTAGTTTCATGTGGTCCCCCTTTTGTGCGTTCAACTTTTTTGGTGTTTCACCCGCCCCGAAATCTGACCGGGGCGGGTGACGATCAATTAGCTTCGCCAGTAATTAGTTGCTGGTGTCTGCTGTTGGTTCCTGGATTTCGCCAGCGCCTTCTGCAGGAGCTGCTTGATTTGCATAGGGGCCTTCTGGACCAGGGTATGGACCCCAGGCAGGGTTCCACATTTGCATCTGGCCTTGGTTGTTGTTGTAACCATAGCCACTGCCCTGACCCTGACCTTGGCCCTGTCCTTGACCTTGGCCCTGACCTTCGCCTTTGCCCTCGGCATTGCCCGAGAAGCCAAAGTTGAAGTTCCCGGACCCGTTGCCACGGCCATCATTGTTGGAGTTGAAAGGACCCCAGTTGTTGTTCCAACCGTTGTTGTAGCCGTTGTTGCCACCCCAAGGTGTCCAATTGTTGTTGTTGCCCCAACCGTTGTTGTTGCCACCCCAAGGCGTCCAGTTGTTGCCCCCCCAACCGTTGTTGTTGCCACCCCATGGTGCCCAGCCGTTGTTGTTGTTGCCGTAGTAACCGGGAGGCGGGCCGTTATAGCCGCCATTGTTCCAGTTTTGGGCGTTGGCGGCGAAAGTCATTGCGCTGCTAAGACCAGCAGCCAGAGCGAGTGTCATGATTTTATTAAGCATTGTAGTCTCTCCTAGGTTTCGTTCCGTGAAGTTTCTGAATGGGGCGGTGGAACTGGTGCCGGCATCCGGTGTTGTGATCGTGTGGTTAAGTTTGTCAAAATCCGAACGGGAAGAAATTGTTACCGAAGTTGTTGCCGTAACTATTATTGCTCGGCCCCCAACCGTTGTTGCCTATGATCGGCGGGCCGTATCCGCCATGACCGCCATATCCACCGGCGTTGGGCATCGGGTTCATTTGGGGGCCTTGCGGGTATCCATTGGCGTATCCTTGGGGGCCGTATCCTTGGGGTTGCCCAAATTGCGCCGCTGAATTTCTGAATGGAGCGACCCGCTGAACCGGCGCGTGGTGCGGTGGCGCCGACAGGCGTTGGGCCAGATCGGCGGGTGCAAAGCGGCTGGGCGCGGGGGCCTGCATTGAGGGCCGTGCTGCTGGATTTACCGCTGAGGGCTCTTGGTAATACTTTGGTTTGGCCATCGGGGCCACGGGTTGTGGGGCAGGTTGGGTCTGTTGAGGAGGATAGGGGCTCCACGGGTTGAGCGATTGTGCCGACGCCATCACCGGGAACAGCCCTATGGCCACGGCAAATGCCATGGGGATCATAGGGGCTGCATATGTCCAGTTTGGTGTCATCATTAATCCTATTGCTGCGGCCAGTTGGGCGCGGCGTAGCCTTGTTGAAAGCCGTAGCCATTACTATTCCAGCCGTTGTTCCAGTTGTTGCCCCAGCCGTTCTGCCCGTTCTGCCAAGGCATCGGCATAAAGCCTTGCTGCCCGCCATATTGCTGTCCATACTGTTGCTTGTTCTGGGTCCACGGCATCGGTGCAAAACCATTGGTTGGATATGGCGTGCCATTGGGGCGGGCGGGTTGCTGTGGGCCTGCATTGTAGCTGGGGAAAAACCCGGGCGTCGCGGTGTTGCCGCCGTTGCCGTTACCTTGCGCGACGCGCGGAGGGGTCAAACCTGTGATGGCGGGCTGTTGATTGGCGCGGCCTACGGCGGGTTGCGCCGGTGTTGTTACCGATGTTGTTATCGGTGCTGTTGCGGGGGGCTGCGGACGTTGCGAATTTTGCATCCAGTAGGGCATCGGCATTGCAAAACGCTGTGGTGTGAACCTTGGCATCGCGGTTTGGCTCTGCGGGGGCACCATTGCTTGAGGCATTACCATATAGGGACCAGGAACGGGGGCGGGGACACCCCCCGTTTGCGCCGTCAAAGGTGATGCGGTCAAAGTCAGGGCCAGAGATATCTGTGCAAGTCTGCGCATGGTCAGGCCTCCTATGCCTTGGGGTCGTTGTTCGGGGTTTTCAGCCGGATGCCGCGTCGTCCACTGGATTTGGCTTTGCGCCGCGCGGCTGGTTTGGCTGTCGGTTTGGGTGCGGTTTTGGCCGCAGGTTTCACGGCTGCGGGTTTTGCCTTTGATTTTGGCGTCGCCTTGGGCTTGGCCGCCTTTGCCTTTGCCTTTGCCTTTGGTGTGGGCTTTGACGTGCCCTTGAGCTTTGGTGCCGCTGCGGGTTTCACCACAGCTGCCTTTGCCACGGGTTCCTTTTTTGCAACCACTGGCTCAGCGGCCGCCGCTTGCGGCACGGGGCTGGGCTTGTCTTTGGCGCTGTAGAGCTCTGCGGGGTCAGGGGCCGGTTTGGGGTCAGGCATCGGAATGTCGCTGCCCCCCGCATTGCCTCCATACCCATCATCAATTTTCAGCGCCTCGCTGAAGGAAACACAGCCCAGCGGGATCACAATCAGCGTCAACAATGTCGACACCAACCCGCCCATCATCAGGGAAATCGCCATGCCCTCGAATATCGGGTCTGACAAGATCACCGAGGAGCCCGCCATCAAGGCCAGCGCCGTGATAATGATCGGGCGGGTGCGGGTCTGACAGGCGTAGATCACCGCATCCTGCACATCCATGCCCTGCGCCACAGACTGGCGTGAGAAATCAACAAGCAGGATCGAGTTGCGCACAATGATCCCCGCAAGCGCGATAAAGCCGATCATCGAGGTCGCCGTAAATGATGAGCCAAACAGCCAATGGCCAGGCACGATGCCGATCAAGGTCAACGGGATCGGGGCCATGATGATGGCAGGTAAACGGAAGTTGCCAAACTCGCCTACCACAAGGATGTAAATCAGGATCAACGCAACGCCAAAGGCAATGCCCATATCGCGGAAGGTCACATAAGTGACCGTCCACTCGCCGGTCCACTCCAGCGACGATTTCAGGCTGTCGGCGGGCGGCCCGATATAGTTGGTATCAACCCGCACGCCGTCGGGGGCTGTGTAGTCGTCCAGCAGGTCTTCCATTTCCAAGATGCCGTAGATTGGCGCGGCCAAACGCCCTGCGACTTCGCCCGTGACATACTCAACGGCGCGCAGGTCTTTGTGGTAGACCGGATCATCAATACGGTATTGTTCGAACTGGCCAAGCGTCGTCAGCGAAATCATGCTGCCGCTGGCCGTGGGCACCGGCAATTGGCCCAGGCGGCCAAATTCACCGCGCAGCGCAATCGGCATTTGCAGATAGATAAAGCGTGGCTCCAACGCGTGTTCGTCCTTGACGTCACCCAGTCGAAATCCGCCAAGTGCCATTTCCAACTGACGGTTGATGTCCTCGACCGCCACACCCAAACGCGAGGCCTTTTCGCGGTCCACAACGAAGCGCCAACTGTCGTAGGGCATTTGCAAGTAGCTGTCGGCGTCGACGATATACTCGGCTTGCTCGAACATCTGTTCTACGTCGCGGGCGACCTGACGGCGGGTGGCGTCATCGGGGCCGTAGATTTCGGCCACCATGGTTTGCAGCACGGGAGGACCGGGGGGCATTTCGATCACTTCGATGCGCGCGCCCAGCTTGTCGGCAATGGGCTTCAGCGCCGCACGGGCGGCCACAGCGATGTCGTGCGAGGCCCGCTCGCGGTCGCCCTTTTCGGTCAGTTGCACCTGAATGTCGCCGGTCCAAGCCATGTTGCGCAGATAGCTGTGGCGCACCAGACCGTTGAAATTGAACGGTGAGGCGGTGCCGGAATAGGATTGTAACGCCACCACTTCGGGAAGGTTTAGCAGTTCTTGCGACAAGCGCGAAATCACATTGGCGGTGACGGGCAGGGCGGTGCCTTCAGGCATGTTTACAGTGACGTTGAATTCCGGCTTGTTGTCGTTGGGCAGCATTTTGACGGTGACGGACTGGGTGTAGAATAGCGCCAGACTAAGGAAAAATACCAGCCACATGCCCAGCCGAAACACCCGCGCGCGTCGGCGGCTTTGCAACAACGGGCGCAGCAGTTTTTCATAGAGGTTTTTCAGTTTCTCGGACTGGCGATGCTCGCTGTCTTGCATCTTGGCCAGCTTGTTCATCGAGGGTTTGATGCGCTGCGCCAACCACGGGGTAAAGATGAACGCGGCGAACAGCGACAGCAACATCGCCACCGATCCCAGCGCCGGAATTGGCCCCATATAAGGCCCCATCATGCCCGTGACAAACCCCATCGGCAGCAAGGCGGCGATCACCGTGAAGGTGGCCAAAATCGTCGGGTTGCCAACCTCGCGCACCGCATCGACATTAATTTGATCGGTGGTTTTGCCATCTTCCAACCAGCGTCGATAGATGTTTTCGACCACAACAATGGCGTCGTCCACCAGAATGCCGATGGAAAAGATCAGCGCAAACAGGCTGACGCGATCAATGGTGTAGCCAAGCAGCCACGCGCAAAACACTGTCAGCAAGATCACAACAGGGATCACGATCAACACCACCACGGCGGCGCGAACCCCCAGCGCCAGCCAGATCAGCAGGGTCACAGCAAAGGTCACAACGAACAGCTTGAAGATCAGTTCGTTGACCTTTTCATTGGCGGTCTCGCCATAGTTGCGGGTGATCTCGACGTGGATGTTATCGGGGATCAGGCTGCCCTTGAGGCGCTCGACATAATCCAGCACTTGATTGGCAATTGAAACCCCGTTGGTGCCCCCCTTTTTGGCCACTGAAATAGTGACGGCCGAGGCCCCGACCGGTGCGCGTTCTACGACGTGGTCTTGACCTTCAAGGCTGCCATAGGCGGGGCCGGTGTAATAGCTGACCAGGTCACTGGCGTCATCGGTGCTTTCGGTTACCAAGGCCACGTCGCGGATGTAAATCACTTGGCCCGCTTGGGTGCCGATCATCAGGTTTTCAATATCCCGTGCGGTGCGCAGGAACGATCCGGTTTGCAGCGAGAACGTGGTTTGACCCAGTTCGACCGCGCCAACAGAGCGTTCGGAATTGGCGGTGCGAATGGTTTGGGCCAGTTGATCCAACCCGATGCCGAACCCGGCCAGACGTTCGGGAAAAATCTCGACCCGCATGGCGCTGGAGCGCCCGCCTGTGATGAAACTCTGCGAGGTGCCTTCGACCTCTTTGAGGCGTTGCAACACGTCTAAACCCAGCGAGCGCAGGCCCGCTTCGTCCATCTGGTGCGACCACATGGTGAGCGTGACAATCGGCACATCATCGACGCCTTTGGGGCGGATCAACGGATGCGACACGCCAGGCGGGATGCGGTCCAGATTGGATTGAATTTTGTCGTTCAGCTTGACCAGCGAGGGACCAAGTTCTTCGCCGACATCAAACTGAACGGTGACCATAGCCCCGTCCGTGTTGGTGACCGAATAGACGTGATCGACACCTTGGATTTCGGACATCAGCCGTTCCAACGGATCAGTTGCCAGCGAGGCAACTTGATTGGCGGAGGCACCATGATACGAGAAGAATATATCCACCATCGGCACGGAAATTTGCGGATCTTCCTGACGTGGTGTCAGGATCAACCCCATGATGCCCAAGCCCAAGCACGCAACCAGCAAGAGCGGTGCCAGAGGCGAGTTGATGAACATCTTGGCAAGGCCACCGGCCAGCCCCAGTTTGGGGGCGGTGGTTTCATCAACACCGGTATTCGGTTGGTTATGTTGGTTCGTGGTTATAACGTCACTCTCCTTGTTGGGCGTCTAAGCGGGGTGGCACCGATCTGTCGCCGGTTCGTTCGCCAAATTTTGGGAATGCCTGTGTTGTTATGGGGCTGTTGCGGGTTATTCTCCTGAAATCAGGTTTGCGGGCGGGTTCAAGATCACTTGCTCGCCGCCTGTCAGCCCCGAGACCACCGAAATGCGACCATCAGGCAAGGGGTATCCAACCCGCACCAGCCGTAGGGAGGGTTTGCCGTCTTCAAGCACGAAAACCGAGGGCAGGCTGCCGCGCCAGATCAGCGCTTCGCCGGGGACAGCGTGACCTGTGCGAGATGGGATAGAGGCATCTGGCACGGTGACTTCGACATACATGCCAGGGCCGCCGGGTGTGTTATAAGGCAGATCGAATTTGACCCGCACTGTGTGTAGTTTAGGATCCGCGACAGGGAAAATCTGTGCCACCTTGACCTCGACCGGCCCGCCGCCCACATCCAGACGGGCGGGGACGATCATGCCCTCAGACAGACCTGCCGCCAGACGCACCGGGATCTGGGCATCAACGCGCAGGTAGTCGACAAAGGCGTATGTTATCAGCGGCATACCCGGTTGAACCGTGTCACCGACCTCGACCATTTTCTGGATCACGATGCCATCGAAGGGCGCGATGGATTGGGCGTCGCGCGCCCGCGTGTCCAAGGCCTCGAGGTTGGCACGGGCCTGCATGACAGCCCCTTGCGCCTGACTGATGCCAACGCCGCGCGAATAAAGGTCGGCTTGGCGTTCGACGCCGGAATTGGTGAACCCCATCGAGTCCGAAAACCCGCGGGTAAAGAACTGATCAAAGGTCGAAGGGATGCCCATGCCGGGCATGCCGGACATCGAATTGCTGCGCGGTGCATAGAGTTCACGGGAATACTGCATCTGCGAGTTGCGCAAAGCCGCATCGGCCTGAGCAATTTGTGCAAGTGCAGCGCGGCGCTGGGCTTGTACACTGTCATCGCCGATTTGTAGCAACACCTCGCCGGATTTGGCGCGGTGCCCCTCAACACCCGCCAAATAGGTCACCCGCCCCGGGCTTTGTGCGGTCAGTGTCACTTGTTTGAACGGGATCACCGTGCCGCCAACCGTGGCCTCGCCACCTGTGGTGTTGGTGGTGACTGGGGCCGTTTGATAGGGGGCCGTTTGGTAGGGAGATGTGGATTGGGCCTGTGTGGGGGTGGCCAGCCACGGGGCCGCGCATAGCAAGGCCGCCAAAGCGAAGAATGAGGTTTTCTTCGGATTTGAATTGCGCATGTCGCTCCCCGGTTTTTACAATTTTCAGGCGGCCGTTTTTAGGTGGCAGGTGGTTGGTTTTGTCGAAAGTCCTGTCGCAGATTGTTCAATTAACCTTGATATAGCATGTATTCATACATATATCAAAATATTCATATATGAAGGTGTTTAGGCGCGGCAGGGCCGCCCGCCGCCGCCCGCCGTGGGCTGTAGCGCCCGCGCAGGGGGGGGGCTTTCCCTAGGGTCAAAAGGTCTTATTTGTTTGGAGAATGCGGGAATGGGGGGGGCAGGGTAGGGTGCCGACCTATGCGGCCGCCCCCAGGCAATCAGGTTGTGCCCAATGCAGACAGTTGCAGCGGTTGTTGAGGTGAGCCTGCATGTAAAGAGCGGTCAGAGTGCAGCATAGAGTGGCATCTATGATTCGGCCCCTTAAAAGGGAAAGGCATTGCCCCACATATAGGACATCGGATTGGACAACGCATAGGTTGTTTGGCCGATGTCATACGTCATACGGTTCATATTTGTGGCCATGTTGTTCATCGCCCCCGAAAGGTTGGACACGGTTGTGGACATCGTCCCGATATCCTGCCCCATACCGCCGATGCTGGTGTTCATTTCGGTGACGCTGCCGTTCATGGTGACCATGTTAAGGTTCATTTCATGCATGTCCTTGGCCATGCTAACTTGGGTGCCGACCATCGTCTTAATGCTTTCGTTCAGGTCTTGCATGATGTCGGTCATGGTGAAAACCTGCTGCGCCATGCCATACATTACCCAAGTGAACATAGCCATCACGATCACGATCAACAATGTCGTCAGGCCGATGAAGCGTCCGCTGTTAACACGTCTATACATTCGTTGTGCACTCGCTGTGTTTGACGTATGGGAACGTCGGGTGTCCTTTAGGATTGGCGGGGTGAGTATTGGCCCGTCGCAAAACATTCCCGCATTCGTATATTAAAATGCGAATGTTGTTAAGGGGGCTGTTGGGCGGGTCGCGGAGGGTTTTTGAAGGGTTTTCATCAAGCTTTGATTCGCGCCGCAGAAATGACCTGTCGCCCTAAAAAACTGCCCGCATCAGGTCAGTGGCATTCAGATCAATGCTTAATTCTGAGCGAACCAGAGGTTAAAGGCCCTTTCACATAGTCGCACGCACGTTATTTTTGGGCAAACTGTTGCAATCTGCGGCCGCTTTCGCTTTAGTTAATGATGAAAAGCGCAGGACAACCTGCCGGACATAAATAGGGAGCCGCTAAGTGGCAATGACCGACTCGGATGCCGCGTTCGTTGAATTTGACCGCGTGCAAAAAAGCTATGACGGCGAAGTGCTTGTCGTAAAAGATCTTAATCTTAAAATTGCCAAAGGCGAGTTTGTTACCATGCTCGGGCCTTCGGGATCTGGCAAGACAACATGCCTGATGATGCTGGCTGGGTTCGAAACCGCAACCCATGGTGCGATCAATCTGGGTGGCGTTTCAATCAATGACATTCCGCCGCATAAACGTGGCATTGGCATGGTGTTTCAGTCCTACGCGCTGTTCCCGCATATGACGGTGGGGGAAAACCTGTCGTTCCCGCTGGAAGTGCGCGGCATGGGAAAAGACGAGCGCGAAACCAAAGTGATACGCGCGCTGGATATGGTGCAGATGGGTGACTTTGCCCAACGCCGTCCTGCGCAATTGTCCGGTGGGCAACAACAGCGTATCGCGCTGGCCCGTGCATTGGTGTTTGAACCCCAAGTGGTTTTGATGGATGAGCCGCTGGGCGCGCTGGACAAACAGCTGCGTGAACACATGCAATTCGAGATCAAGCATTTGCATGAAAGCCTTGGCATTACAGTGGTTTACGTGACCCATGACCAATCCGAGGCCCTGACCATGTCTGACCGTGTCGCNNGTGTTTGACGATGGCCGCATTCAGCAACTGGCCCCGCCGGAAGACCTGTATGAGCGGCCCGAAAACAGCTTTGTCGCGCAGTTTATTGGCGAGAACAACAAACTGGCTGGCACAGTGATGTCGCAAAAAGGCGAGATCGCAACGATCAAGCTGGACAATGGCGCCACATGTCAGGCCTTGGCTGTGAACTGTGGTGATGTTGGTTCAAAAACGCTGGTTTCGATCCGACCTGAACGGGTGTCGATTTCCGGCAAAAAAGGCCCGAACACCACGCAGGCACAGGTTTTGGAGCTGATTTATCTCGGCGACCATATTCGCTGTCGCTTGAACGTGCATGGCAATGACGAATTCGTTGTTAAGGTTCCCAATGCAGCCGGCCACAAACATCTGGTCGTGGGTGAAACCACCGAGATCACATGGGCGGCTGACGACGCCCGCGCGCTTGATCCATTATAGAATTCTGTACGACGGGGCCATCTGCGGCCCCGATACCACGTAATGAATAGTTCATGTAATAGGGAGAAAAAACATGAAAAAGACACTTATCCTGACAACCGCCCTGACAGGTTTTGCTTTCGCAGCCTCCGCTGCCGAAGTGACTGTTATGTCTTGGGGGGGCGCCTACACCAAGTCACAAGTAGAGGCTTATCAAAAGCCTTTCACTGCCGAAACTGGCATCACAGTGAACTCTGTAGACAGCGACAACCCTGCCACGCCAATCAAAGCTCAAGTAGAAGCGGGCAACGTGACGGTTGATGTTGCTGACGTTGAGTTCTCAGACGCCATCCGTCTGTGCGACGAGGGCCTGCTGGAAACAATCGACCAATCCATGTTGCCAGCTGCTCCAGATGGTACATCGGCAGCGGACGATTTCATTGATGGTGCATTGCAAGACTGTGCTGTTGCCAACATCGTTTGGTCCACAGTGTTTGCTTACAACTCTGCAAACAACGATGGCACGCCAACAACAATCGGCGATTTCTTTGACCTGGAAAAATTCCCAGGCAAACGTGGTCTGCGCAAATCCGCCAAAGCAACGCTCGAAATGGCGCTGATGGCCGATGGTGTTCCTGCGGCCGAAGTTTACGGTCTGCTGGACTCAGCCGAAGGTGTGGATCGCGCATTCGCGAAACTGGACACGATCAAAGCTGACATCGTTTGGTGGGAAGCTGGCGCACAGCCACCACAACTGCTGGCCGATGGCGAAGTTGTAATGTCCACAGCCTATAATGGCCGTATCTTTAACGCTGCCGTTGCCGAAAACCAGCCACTGGTTGTTGTTTGGGACGGCCAAATCTTGGACTTTGACCTGTTCGTTGTACCAAAAGGCGCGCCAAACAAAGAAGAAGCGATGAAGTTCATTGCGTTCTCGACCGACACACAGCGTTTGGCAGACCAAGCCAGCTGGATCTCTTACGGTCCTGCACGTAAATCATCCGGCGCGATGGTTGGTCTGTACTCTGATGGCAAAACAGAAATGGGCCCACATATGCCCACAGCCGAAGCCAACCTTGGCAACGCGCTGGTCAACAACTTTGAATTCTGGGTTGATCACGACGCCGAGCTGAACGAGCGTTTCAACGCTTGGTTGGCAAACTAAGCAAACACTATTGCGGCGCGGGTATGTTCCCGCGCCGCTTTCACTTTCTAACAGGTTGATGAACACATGGCTGACTCGACGACAAGCACAGAAATCGGTCTGACAACGGTTGACGGTAAACCTCTGAAAGAGGCACTGGCCTACGCGCAAACCCGCGCCCGCCGCCGCGCGCTCCTACTGGTATTGCCGCTGCTCTTGTTCATCCTTGTAACATTTATTCTACCGATCGGGCAGATGCTGCAACGCTCTGTCTATAATGACGGTTTTACGATGCACCATAATCTGGGCACCGGAGAAGACACCCCGATTATGGTCAATCTGGCCGCCTGGTTCGATGATAACGAACTGGGTGTGGAGCCGGATGAGGCCGCCTATGCGGCCCTTGTGACTGATTTGATTGAATTGAAACGGCTACGCGCGCCGGGGTCTGCTGGAACCCGGATCAACTATGGTTTGAGCGGATCACGCTCGCTGTTCACCCAGGGCGCACGTAAGGCCGCCAAGCTGGAAGCTCCGTTCAAAGAGGCGCTGATCGGCGTGAACGAGAAATGGGAAAACCCGAAGCTGTGGCAAGTGATGCGCAGCGCATCGTCATCCTATACCGGTGCCTTTTATCTGGCCGCGATTGACCGTACCCAGAATGCCGATGGTGATGTTGAGCGGGTCGAGGAAAACCGCCGCGTTTATGTAAAACTGTTTGGGCGCACCTTGGCTGTCTCACTGCTGATCACCTTCTTGACGTTCTTACTGGCCTATCCGATTGCGCATTTGCTGGCGACCTTGCCGCTGCGGTATTCCAACCTGTTGATGATTTTCGTGCTGTTGCCGTTTTGGACATCGTTGCTGGTGCGGACCACCAGTTGGATGATCCTGTTGCAAAGCCAAGGGGTGTTGAATGATGCAATGGTAGGTACGGGCATTTTGGACGACGCCAACCGTATCCAGATGATGTATAACAAAACCGGTACCATTATTGCGATGACGCATATTCTGTTGCCCTTTATGGTGCTGCCTTTGTACTCCGTCATGCGCCCGATCAACCCCTCTTATGTGCGTGCAGCCAGATCGCTGGGCGCGACCAGCTGGACGGCGTTCCGGCGCATCTATTTCCCGCAAACTGTTCCAGGTATCGGGGCGGGTGCGCTGTTGGTGTTCATCCTTGCGGTTGGCTACTACATCACACCAGCCTTGGTTGGCGGGGCTGACGGTACGCTGATTTCAAACCTAATTGCCTTTCACATGACCAAATCACTGAACTGGTCTATGGCGGCTGCGCTCGCATCCTTGCTGCTAGGCGGCATTCTGATCCTCTACTGGCTGTATGACCGGCTGGTGGGCATCGACAATCTGAAGTTGGGATAAGAAAATGGCATTACAAAGCTACGCCTCACCGCTCGAGAAAATTTGGCACTATACCTATCTGACTTTATGCGCGCTGATCTTTCTGTTCCTGATCGCACCGATCCTGATCGTGATCCCTTTGTCGTTTAACTCGCAACCCTATTTCACCTTCACCAAAGAAATGCTGGCGCTGGACCCGACAGGGTATTCAACCCGTTGGTATGACCTGCTGTTGACCTTTGGGATGAACGCGCCAGATGTGCCGCGCGACAGCTCATGGTGGGCTGATGCGTGGGAAAACGCAGCCTGGATCAAGGCAACCAAAAACTCAGTAATCATCGGGGTTTTCTCGACGATTTTGGCCACGGTATTAGGGACTGTTGCGGCGCTTGGCCTGTCCAAACCTGATATGCCCTATCGGCGCCCTATTATGGCGATCCTGATCTCGCCGATGATTGTGCCTATCATCATCACGGCGACGGGGTTGTTCTTCTTTTACTCAGACATTGGCATCAGCAAATGGTCGATTTTTGGGTGGGAAATTCCGTATTTGGGCGTCATCCTCGCCCATGCCACTTTGGGCATTCCGTTTGTGATCATCACCGTGACAGCCACTTTGGTCGGATTTGACCATTCTTTGACGCGAGCTGCGGCGAACCTTGGGGCCAATCCCCGCACGACGTTTTTCAAAATCATCATGCCGCTGATCCTGCCTGGTGTTATCTCTGGCGCATTGTTCGCCTTTGTGACCTCGTTTGACGAAGTGGTTGTGGTGCTGTTCATCGGTGGCTTGGACGAGCAAACCATCCCGCGCCAAATGTGGAATGGTATTCGCGAGCAAATCAGCCCCGCAATTTTGTCAGTGGCAACGATCCTTGTGATCATCTCAACCTTATTGTTGGCCACTGTTGAATTGCTGCGCCGCCGTAGCGAAAAGCTGCGCGGTATCACACCGCACTAGATAAAGAATTTTTGAAAAATTCTTGTCAAATTCCTTGAAGGAATTTGGTTCCCAAATTTACCGGTGCCCCCAGTCATCGGGGTCATCGGAATTGTTCGGCGACAGACCAATCACATCCCCATCCGTGGTACAGCCCAATCCCAGTACTGTGCGGTTGGCGTAGTTGAAATAGGCCGTGACCTGATTGATTTCCAAGACCTCGCCATCGTCGAACCCGACCCCGCGCAAGGCGTTGACGATGTCTTCCGTGACACCCGACGGTGTCAAAGTCAGCATCGCTGCATAACCAAGCGCCATTTTTTGCGCATCCGACAGCGGTGCTGTGTCAATGTCACCGTCATCAATCGCTTGGAGCAATTCATCCGCGCGGGCATCATCATTCATCAGTCTTTTCATGCCCGAAAAATGATGCTTTACGCAGTAGTCGCATTCATTCAACGCCGAGACCCAAACGCCGATCAGCTCCAAAAACCATTTCGGCGTGGTATTGCCGGTATGGTGCAGCACATATTTGTAGATCGCCATATGCCCCTCCATCGTGTGCGGGCGCAGCGAATGGGACATCATGATGTTGTCGACATTATCCTCCGGCCCCTTCACGCGATCATACAGCTTCTTCAACTTGCCGGTGGCGTCGGCATAGGCGATGGTTTTGATCCAGCTCATATCAAGTTCCTTTGTTCGGTTTTAGAAATTGCGTTAGCCCAACAATCCGAGCCAAACCCAAGCGGTGATAATTGTTGCGGCCGTTGACAGCAACACAGACGACGCTGCTACCCGTCGCGCCACCCCATACATATTGGCAAATATATAGGCGTTGATGCCTGGTGCCATGGCCGAGGTCAGCACCGCCGAGCGAAACGCGCCTTGAGGCAACTCGAACGCGCTGCCCAGACTCCAGACAATCGCCGGATGCAGGATCAGTGACACGGCGCTGATATAGATAATCAGCCGCATGTCCCCTTCGGGGCGGTAACGGTATAAAATCCCGCCCATGCCAAACAGGGCGGCCGGCAGGGCGGCGCGGGTGATCAGGCTGAGCCCGTCGAGGGCGAAACTTGGGATCGGTACGCCCGACAGGTTGACGATGAACCCACAGGCAATGGCAACCACCAACACGTTGCGAAACATTGCGCGCAGCACGGACTTCACGGTTTGAACCGATCCGCGCCCTTTGTTGCGCACCACCTCCATGACGGTGATGCCAACCCCGTAGCAAAACGGGGCATGAAAGGCGATGATCGTGTAATTGGCCGCAAGCGCATCCACACCATAGGCCCGTTCAGTGATCGCCAACCCCAACAAGACCGAGTTGGAAAACAAGCCGATAAACCCGACCGCAACCGAGTCCTCCCACGGGCGGCCAAAGATAAATCGCGCGCCCAGCAAGCCCGCCAAAAACCCAACCAATGCGCCGGAATAGAAACTGAACAGCATTTTTAGATCAAAATTCTGACCCAGATCAAGCGTGGAAATGGCCTGAAACAGCAACAGAGGCACGGCAAAATTTTGCGCGAATTTCATAACACCATCAATGCCGACATCACTGATCCAGCCGCGCCAAACAGCCAAATAGCCAAGGCCAATGACCAAAAATACCGGCAGAATGACGTCGAGCAATGCCTGCATGATCAGGGCAGCGCTTGCAAGGTTATGAACATGGAAACGGGGGCCATTGTATAGTCGTTTTCGCAGGTGACATATGCCGCCCAAACCGCTTGTTGCTCGCCATCTCTTTGTTCGGACAACTGGGCAAAATAGTCGAATTTGCAGTCATGCGCGGGACTGAATACCGGATTGATCAGAATGTCCTCGCCCTCGACAAAATACGGTGGAAGGGAATAGCGGGTGTTTCGCAGGCTATCCTCGATCAAGGCGGCTAGCTTTGGATAACTGACCCAATAGGAGCTCCGCACATGCGTACCCTCTGGCGGTTCATAGGCAAAATGAGGGGTGCTGGCACTGATCAATGCACCGTCCTTGTTGCTCAGTATTTTTAGCCCGTCTTCTGGCGTTGCCTTGCGTTGATTGGGAATGCCGCCGTGATGATGCGAAATGATCTGCCATGGTTTGTTGTCCTCATCCAATGGGATGTCAACGGCGCGCGGGTCGGCCGCGGTTTCAATATGGTCCGGTCCGTTGTCTATGGTCCGTTTGAGCGGCCAGAGATAGATGTCCTGATTGGTCTCAATATCTCTGGCGATAAGCACCGTGTCGACCTGTTGGCGCGTATGGCTGCCCATATTGTCGGTCAATTCACGCTTGATGAACAGGAACCCGCCGCCGACCGAAATCAGGGTTTCCTTGACCGAGACCACTTGGGGTGGGGTTGCAAGCGCCGGTGTGGCCACGAGAAATGTGATGAAAAATGGGGTAAGGAATTGCATGAGAGTTCCTATTTTTCGACGTCTAAAATTGGGAAAAACACCCACATCACAATAATTGACCCGACCGGCGACCAACAAAGTGAAATAAACAGCCAGCCCCATGGATTATGTCCGCGTTTCTCTGCCATGCGCCAGACGGTGGCGAATAGTAGCCACAGCACAACCAAAACTGTGGCAAGGTAGACCAAAATTAATATCGCAGCACCGCCGTCATTCATCAGTTTGGCCTTCCTAAATGGATGTGCCCATTACGCCTGATTATGCCGGTGTGGTCAACGCCAAGCCGTCATAGGCCGGAATGATGTGATCCGGCGTTTCCGCCGCCACAGTGGCATAGTCCAGATCAACATGCATATTGGTCAACACCGCACGTTTGGGCGCAGCTTTGCTGATCCACTCCAAGGCGCGGTCCAGATGCACATGGCTTGGATGCGGCGTGCGGCGCAGCGCGTCCAGCACCCACAGGTCAAGCCCGTCCAACAGCGCCCAAGTGGTATCGGGAATGTCGGACACATCGGGCATGTAAGCAAAATCGTTGACCCGAAATCCCAAGGCTTTGATTTGGCCGTGTTGCACAGGCAGCGGGGTCAAGGTGATGTCGCCGCCGTCGCCCGAAATGGTCACGTCGCCCTCGATGGTGTGCATGTCACAGATCGGCGGGTAGTTGGAGCCTTCGGGCGTGATAAACGCATAACGAAACCGTGCATAGAGGTCATTTTGGGTCGGCATATCGGCCCAAACCGGCATCCGCTGGCGGGTGTTGAAAACGATCATCCGCAGATCATCCAACCCATGCACATGATCGGCGTGGGCGTGGGTGTAAACAACGGCATCGACCTTATCAATGCCCTGCGCCAACAGCTGTGCGCGCATGTCGGGCGAGGTGTCGATCAAAACCCGCGTTGTGCCGTTTTCGCCCGTTTGTTCCAGCAATAGCGAGCAGCGCGAACGGCGGTTTTTCGGGTTTTCCGGATCGCAATCCCCCCAGACATTGCCAATACGCGGCACGCCGCCGCTGGACCCGCAGCCAAGGATGATGGCGCGCAACTCAGCCATCACACAGCCACCGTATAGCTGGCGGCTTTGCTGAACAAGCGCTCGAAATTCTCTTCGGTTTGGCGGGCGAAATCAGCGTAGTCCATGCCGAACACTTCGGCCCCAACCCGCGCAGTGTGGGCGGTGAAGGCGGGCTCGTTGCGTTTGCCGCGATGTGGTGGTGGGGCCAGATAGGGCGCATCGGTTTCGACCAGAATGCGTTCAACAGGTGCATTTGCGAATATCTCGCGCAGCGCGGTTGATTTGGGAAAGGCCGCGATGCCGGACATCGACAGATAGAACCCCAGATCAAGCGCGGCTTTGGCCAGCTCGGCACTGGAGGAAAAACAATGCATGACACAGCCAAAAGCCCCCGCCGCATGTTCCTCGCTCAAAATTTGCGCCATGTCATCATCGGCTGCACGGGCGTGGATGATCAAGGGCAATCCGGTTTGGCGCGCGGCCTCGATATGCAGGCGCAAAGAGGTTTGCTGCACCGCTTTGCTTTCAACCGTGTAGTGGTAATCCAATCCTGTTTCGCCAATGGCCACAAACTTGGGATGCGCGGCCAGCGCGACCAGTTCCTCGACGCTCGCCATTGGCTCGTCCGCTGCGCTCATCGGATGGGTGGCGGCGGCGAAAAACACCGGCGCATGGGTCTCGGCAATGGTGCGGACCTGATCCACTTGGCGCAGCTTGGTGCAGATGGTGACCATGCGTTTGACGCCAGCATCCAGTGCGCGTTCAATCACTTGCGGCAACTCATCCGCGAAATCGGGGAAATCCAGATGGCAATGGCTGTCTGTGATGTGTGGTGTGTCGATCATGGCCTTGCCTTTTTGTCAAATCACCTTGGCGGCGGTCGCGTCTATCTTCAGAACCATATCAAGGATCAATGCGGCAGGGTCAAGGTTCACGGCCTTGCCGTGCCGCGCCCGGCCCCCAAGTTCTTGTTGCAATTGCGCCCATTGGCGACCTGCATATTGGCTCGGGGCAAGGCGTGACATCAGCGCGGCTTCGCCAGTGGCAGCCTCGATCACCGGCGCGCCGCTGGCCCCGGTGCGGGCAAGGCGGGCCAAAAACAGATCCATCAAGCCGAGCAATAGATCATAGCGGGTTTCCTTGGCCTTGCCGACCACGCTTTCGGCCAAACGCAGCCCCCGCGCACGGTCTACACCGGGCAAGGTGCCAAACAGCTGGATGAGTTCCTGATATGTCTCCAAACCGCCCAGATTGGTCAACCGCAGGGCCTCGCCAACCGAGCCGCCAGCAAGGGCGGCGAGGGCGGTGGGGTTGTTGGCCGCCGTCGCGCCCGCATTGTCCAGCGCCACGCCCATGTCGTCGGGCGACAGCGGATGGCAGCGCAGTTCGCGGCAGCGCGACCGGATGGTGGGCAACAGGCGCGAGGGCTGGTGGCTGATCAGGAACATGGTGGTGCGTTCGGGTGGCTCTTCTAGCAATTTTAACAAGGCGTTGGCCGCGTTCGGGTTCATTTCGTCCGCCGTGTCCACAATCACCACGCGTCGCCCACCATCGGCGGCAGAGAGGGCAAAGAAATTGCGCAGTTTGCGGGCCTCATCCACGGTGATCGCGGATTTCAGCTTTTTGGTTTTCTCGTCCCATGGGCGGCGCAACAAAAACAACCGCGGCTCTGACATCGCGGCCATCCGGTGGGCGACGGGGTGGTCATCGGAAATGTTGATGCTGGTGGCTGCTGTGGCGTCGCCAAACATAGAGGGGCCATCATCGGTCCCTGCGTCAGCAGGTTCGGCCAACAAGAACCGCGCCAATTTCCATGCCAGTGTGGCCTTTCCCACCCCGCGCGGTCCTGTGACCAGCCAAGCGTGATGCAAACGCTGCGAGTTATAGGCCTCGAGAAAAGCAGCCTCGGCTTTGGATTGGCCGATCAGCGTCTGGGTTTCACGCGGATGCGGAGCCCCTTCGACGCGGTCGGGTTCGGGCAGGTCGGGATCAACGCTCATGCCAGATGATCGCTTGCGATTTCGGTGATTTCGGCGGCGATCACATCCATGTCACGCGCCCCGTCAATCACATGGCAGCGGTCTGGGAAGTCTTTCGCCAAGGCCAGGAACCCCTTGCGCAAATCCTCTTGGAACCCCAGCCCCAAATCTTCAAAGCGGTCCTCGCCAGATTGTCGGGCTAACCCACGGCTAAGCGCGGCGGTGGGGTCCATATCAATGATGAAAGTCAGATCAGGTTCACGACCAATCATCTGAGCGTGCAGAAGGTCCACAACATCGCGCAAAGCTGCCCGCGCGGCCCCTTGATAGACACGGGTTGAATCGGCAAAACGGTCCGAAACAAGGACTTTGCCCGAAGCCAGTGCCGGCTCAATGGTTTTTTCCAGATGGTCGCGCCGCGCTGCAGTGAACAGCAGTATTTCGGTTTCAGCCGACCAGCGATCAGGGTTGCCTTCAACCAGCAAACGGCGGATCTCCTCGGCCCCGTCGCTGCCGCCGGGTTCGCGGGTCAGTTGAGTGTCGTGGCCCGTTGATTGCAAGTTTTCCGCCAGCAGACGCGCCTGCGAGGATTTCCCCGAGCCGTCAATGCCTTCAAATGTGATGAATGTTCCCAGTGCCATTATAACAAGTCCTGTGCGCCCCCAGCGACCTGTTTTAGCAGCAATTTGGCCGCCGTGCGGATGCGCGGCAAAAACCCGCCACGCGCCACGCTTTGCGAAGCCACCAGCGGCATGCGCGCCTCTGGCATGCCATCGCGTTTGATCACCAATTCGGCAATCTGCTGCCCCTTTTCAATTGGCGCCTCAATCGGGCCTTGATAGCTGACTTTGGCGTCCAACTCGTTTTGGTTCAGGGCAGGCACCAGCAGCAATAAATCCTTTGGCGCAACCAGACCAATCCGGCCCACGTCGCCCATCCAAACATCGGCCTGCGCGATCATATGCCCCTTTGGTGCGATCTTTTTCTCAACGAATTGGCGGAACGCCCAGTTGACGATACGCTCGGCTTCTTCGGCACGTGCCTGTGCGCTTTGCAGGCCGGAAATCACGAACACGATGCGCCGATCGCCCTGTCTGGCCGACCCAACCAGCCCGTAGCCAGCCTCGGATGTGTGTCCGGTTTTCAACCCATCAGCGCCAATGCCCAGTTTTAACAACGGGTTACGGTTGCTTTTGTTTTGCGGCGCGCGGCTATCAAACAGGAATTCGGTTTCCGAGAACAGCGGATAGAAGGTCGGAAATTCGGTGATCAAACGATCTGCCAAAATGGCCAGATCATGCACGCTCATCCGGTGACCGGCCTGCGGCCAACCGTTGGAATTGGTGAAATGGGAATTGGTCATGCCCAGTTCCACCGCCCGCGCCGTCATCATCCGTGCAAATCCGGCCTCGGAGCCGTCTGTGGACAAGGATTCCGCCAAAACGGCCGCCGCGTCATTGCCAGATAGGACGATCACACCGCGGATAAGATCCTCGACCTTGACCCGATCCGAGGTGTTCAGGAACATCGTCGAACCCTGATAATCCATCGCGTGCTGCGAGACCGGCAATTTGTCATCCAACCGCAAACGCCCGTCTTTGAGGGCCTCAAAGACCATGTTCAACGTCATCAATTTCGACATAGAGGCCGGTGGCAATGGCAGGTCGGGGTCCTTGGTCAAAAGGACGGTTCCCGTGGAGTGGTCAATCACATAGGCCGCCGTTGCCCGCGTGTCGAATTGCGCACGCACAGGCAGGGTGGCCAACAGCGTGATCAAAAGGGCGAACAGGGGCAGGGCGTATCGTTTCATAGAGGAATGATCCGTTTTAGTTGGTTACGAAATAGGCGTCGGCAAAGCCCAGCCCTTTGATTTTCTTCAACAATGTCGCGCGCTCGCTTTTCGACCCAGATGGGCCAACCAAAACACGCCAGAATGTTTTACCACTGCTGGTTTGCTCCTTGACCAAAGGCACCATGCCCGCTTTGCGCATGTTCTCGCCAGTTTTTGTGGCATTGGATTTCACGCTGAAAATGCCCAATTGGATATAGGGCTTGGCCAGACCAGAAGTGGGTTTGGGAGCCGCAACCGGTTTTGCGACAGGTGTCGGTTTGGGCGCGGCCACAGGTTTGCCCTCGGCGGCATCAATCGCGGCGGCGGCTGAAGCTATCGGATCAAGCGGCTTTTGCTCGATCGTTTCGGGGGCATCCAGCGTTTGATCGCTGGGGGCGGGGCCGGCTTCGGGCACTTCTTCGCGCCGCAATGCGGTTACATTCAGTTTCGCAGGCTGGCCCGCCAACATCCCCAGCGCCTCGGCGGCATCAGATGAAACTTGCAGTTTCGGGCCAGGATTTTCACGTTCGCGTCTAAACAGCGCGCCAATCACAAATTTGCCATTGGCTGAATTGCGGATAATCACGCGCTCAGGATCGACCACGGTTGGATGTGCGATCCAGACACCACCCAAAGAGGGGCGCCCGTCCCATAGCCCATCATCGTTGACCTGAAATACATCCGGCGACTCAACATCGCGTTCAATCAAACGGGTGGACTTGCCGGCAGGGGCATCCGCGGTAGCCGAAACCTCGCCGCTTTTGTCTTTAGCTTTGAAAGGATTGAATTTTTTACCTTCTTCGCACCCCGTCATCGTAAGTGCTATGCCTGTCAAAATGGACAGTCGTCCGATCTTTGTCCAAACCCCGAAATGCGTCTTCGTCATGCCTTGCCCTCTTTATGTCTGCGTCATCTTTTGCAACGCTCAATCGCCGATCTTCGGCTCTACCACTCGATATTTTGCACGCGGTTTTTCGCCACGCTTTCACGCATAGTAGCGGCACAGGTGTTGCATGGGAAGGGCGCAGAGCCCTGTCGGCGAAATTCCCCACCATTTAGGTCTTTCAAAATCAGATTAGGCACTGTAATGACAGCCCAGTCGGAGGAGTGGCAGAGTGGTTGAATGCACCGGTCTTGAAAACCGACGTAGGTGAAAGTCTACCGTGGGTTCGAATCCCACCTCCTCCGCCACTTTACATCTTTCTATGTGAAGACCCTCTAACACCTTGAATGGCAAGGTGGTTTTGGGGGGCGAAGTCCTTTATTTCGGTGGAATGCAATACGCTCGAAAAAGGCCGGTCTAGGACTATTCGTTTAAGCTCGATGTGATCTGACCCCTATGATTTGTAAGGGTTTGCGGTGAAGTTGCTGGAAAGTTCGCGCACTCATCAAAGCCATACGCTGATGCGGCTGGCTATACGGTGAAAAACATACCATGCAGTGCAGGCTATGTTTTGTATTACAAATCGCTTGGCGAGGGGGGCTTTCCCCCTCCCTAAAAGGAAACAACGGAAAGCTACTTTAAGATGATCAACCCTCTTTGTGTATGGCACGTTGTAGTGAATTAGGAAAAGGCTATGCGATTAGAACAAATTAAAATTAGTGATTTACGAGTAAATCGGGCAAACGACCGCCATGGAGAGCTTGAAAACGAAACGGCCGCGATACCTTGATCCAAGGTTGGGGCAAGTGCAGACCCCCAAGGGCTCCGCGCAAAGCTGGAGGGAAATTGGGGCGCAGGTCAATTCCAGAAACGCCGCTTGCAACATCAAAAACAAGCGGCATAATCAATCACACAAACGAACCAGAGCCTCAGAAGCTCAAACCGCTCTGATGTCCCATTTTATATGACGACGGACAAGCAACCATCACAGGCGAAATACATGCTGAACCAAACCAAAAATGTAGATATTTTCGTCATCGGCGGTGGCATCAATGGATGTGGCATTGCGCGCGATGCGGCTGGGCGTGGCTATACCGTTGCGCTGGCCGAAATGAATGACCTTGCCTCGGCGACCTCTTCGGCTTCGACAAAGCTGTTTCATGGCGGGCTGCGCTACCTTGAATTTTTCGAATTCCGATTGGTGCGCGAGGCGTTGATTGAGCGCGAGGTTTTACTGCGCGCGATGCCGCATATCAGTTGGCCCAAGCGGTTCATTTTACCGTTTCACAAAGACATGCGGTTTGAGAATGACACGCCAACATCAAAGCTGTTGTCCTTTGTCATGCCTTGGATGAAGGGGCGGCGTCCGGCCTGGCTTATCCGATTGGGCCTGTTCATGTATGACCATTTGGGTGGGCGCCAGATTTTGCCCGGCACCAAGACATTGGATTTACGATCCGGCCCAGAGGGCGCGCCATTGGTGGACAAGCTGGAAAAGGCATTTGAGTATTCCGATTGCTGGGTCGAGGATTCACGGCTTGTTGTGTTGAACGCACAAGATGCGCAGGCTAAAGGGGCTGACATTCGAGTCCAAACCAAAGTGATCTCGGCGGTGTTTGAGGATGGGTTTTGGCATGTTGTGACCCAGAATTCCCAAGGCGTTGCGCAAACGACGGTGGCGAGAATGATCGTCAATGCGGGGGGGCCGTGGGTTGAAAACATCATGCGCCAAACGATCCAGTTGCAATCGAGTGAAGGGGTGCGATTGGTGCGTGGCAGTCATATCGTCACCAAGAAACTGTATGGCCATGATAAATGCTACTTTTTCCAAGGCGAAGACGGGCGCATCATTTTCGCGATCCCGTATGAAGAAGACTTTACCTTGATTGGCACCACGGATGCAGATCACGCGAACCCCGATGAAAAACCGGTTTGCACGCCCCAAGAGCGCGATTACTTGATTGAATTTGCCAACACATATTTTGCGCAAGATATTTCGCAAGGCGATGTGGTGTGGAGTTATGCTGGCGTTCGACCACTGTACAATGATGGCGCAAGTTCTGCGACAGCGGCGACGCGTGACTATGTTCTAAAGGTGAACCATTCAGCGGGCGGCCCGGTTTTGAACGTGTTTGGCGGCAAGATTACGACATATCGGCGTTTGGCGGAATCTGCGTTGGAATTGATTGATGTTGAGTTCGCGCGCAAAACCGTGCAGTGGACCGCCAAGGCCTCAATGCCGGGGGGGGATTTTCCGGTCGACGGGGTGACGGATCTGCGTGGCGCGCTGGCAGAAATGATGCCGTTTTTGCCTGCTAAAACCGTTCGCCGGTTGATCCGTCAATATGGCACCCAAGCCACACGTATTTTTGCAGGCTGTACCAAGGTTGCAGATTTGGGCGAGGATTTTGGCCACGGCATTTATCAGCGCGAACTGGATTGGGCGGTGGAAAATGAATGGGTTCGGCAGGCAGATGATTTTCTTTGGCGCCGATCCAAGCTTGGGCTGCGTATGAGCGCGGCCGAGGTGGAAAAATTGCAGGCCTATTTAGTGAGCAAGCAGGGCGCGTAATCCCGCGCTTTATTCCTGTGGCGGGCGAGGCAGTTTCCAATTCATGCGAACGCTCAACAGGCGTAGCCCCACCGCAAGCAATACTGCGCCCGCAGCGGCGTTGTTCTCCTGCAGCCCGAACCACAAACCCGTGACATAGGCTGCCGCCCCTGCAAAAGCGGCAAGGGCATAGACGTCTTCGCGCAGAACCCGTGGCACCTCGGCTGCCATGATGTCGCGCAGCACCCCACCGCCAATCGCGGTCATTACGCCCAAAAGGACTGCGCCGGGCGGCTCCAGCCCATAGCTAAGTGCCTTTTGGCAGCCTGCGACGGCAAACACGCCGAGTCCGATTGCATCCAGCAGCATCACAGGCCGATCAAAGCGATCAATTTGCGGTTTGAAAAAGAAGGCGCAGACTCCGGCAAAGCTGGCGATTGTCATAGGCCAAAGGGTTTGGAGGGCCGCGGGTGGTGTGTCGCCCAATAGCAGGTCACGAATGATCCCGCCTGCCACGCCCGTCGCGACGGCCAGCACCAGAATGCCAAAAATGTCGAACCTTTGACGGATCGCGACCGTGGCTCCGCTCAGGCCAAAAACGAAGGTGCCCAACATATTGAAGATGCTAAAAAGTAGGGCTGCTGACATCTTTGCGCTCCGTTGTGTTCGTTGGACTTACAATTGCGCATGCGCGCGCGGAATGAAAGGCTGGCACGCGACAAAGAAGTAGGCCAGCCCAATGAAATGTCACAAACCGGATTTGTCATCGGCACTGCGATTTGCTTCAAGATTAAAGCTTTAAACTTGAAGCAGGTGCGCCCCCTCGTTAGCATGTTTCAAACATGCGCGGGGATTCGGATGACTGAAAAGGGCTAACTCATGAGGTTAATGTGTCTGGGCGCCGGATCCGCTGGATTGTATTTTTCCATCAGCATGAAGCTGCACGACCCTGCGCATGATGTCACGGTTTTGGAACGCAACAAGGCCAATGACACGTTCGGCAGGGGGGGCGCCGCGACGGCGCATTTCTCGGTTGGGTCAGGGTCGCGGTTGGCGTTCGATCGTGCGATTGCATTGGCCAATTACGTGCATTTCGAGCCGACGCTGGAACAAGCATTCGAGCGCTATCAGGAAGAGCGCCGTCTTGAGGGTTTGCGATTGCAATCCTCGGCGCGCAACTCATTGAAATGGTTTGGAGAAGTGGATCTCTATCTGGATCACGCCCAGGTGTCCGGGGCTTTATGCGCCCGAGCATCAGGCAGCTTGGTCGCGCCTGAATGCTTTTGTTCATGCCGAAACCGGGGCCAAAACCTGCTGTCAGATTGGGCATCCGGGGCGCAAGAGGGCAACCCAATTGGGTTGGGAGGAAATGGATGCAGCGCTCAAAAGTGGCAATTGGGATTTGGTCTTGGCTTCGTCGCTAAAGAACACCAGCACGGTTGTTGCTGACGTGGCCAGTGAAGCAAACGTAAAGGCCATGTTTGCCGCATCCGGCCCTGTCGATACTGTCATCGCCAATGCGGGGGCCTCGACCAGCGCCCCGTTTGGGCGCACATCTTCGGAAGATTGGAATGCCATGTTGGCGGTCAATTTAACGTTTATTTTCATGACATTGCGCGATGGGTTGAGCCAGATGCAGGGCTGGGGGCGGTTGATTTCAGTGGCATCCACTGCGACCCTTAAGGGCTATGGATATGCCGCGCCCTATGCTGCCGCCAAACATGGTTTCGTTGGGTTGACGCGCTCATTGGCATTGGAAATTGCCAAAAAATCCATCACCGTGAACGCGCTATGCCCCGGATTTCTGGATATGGAAATGACCGGCCGATCCATCCAAGACATCATCGACAAAACGGGCAAAAGCCGTGAGGATGCCGTCAAAGCACTGGCTTCGTACAATCCGCAAGGCCGATTAATTCAGCCACGAGAAATTTCAAATGCCGCTCTCTGGTTGTGTGGTGACGGCTCTGATGGTATCAACGGCCAAGCCATTTCCATCGCGGGAGGTGAAGTTTGAGCGCGCCAATTCCCCTTTCACAACGGCGTCTTCGCACATGGATCAGATTGCTGCGCCTGACCCGCCGTTCGGAAAACCAACTGCGCGAATTTTTGCGCGTGAACTACAACACGACTTTGCCGCGTTTTGATGTGATGGCGGCGTTGCATCGCAATGAAACCCCCATGAAAATGAGCGAACTGAGCCGCATCTTATTGGTTTCAAACGGAAATGCGACGACTGTCATTGACCGGCTTGAAAAAGACGGCTTGGCGATGCGCGCCGTGGACAAAACAGACCGTCGGGTTGTCGAAGTGCAATTGACCGACGAGGGGCGCGTTCAATTCGAGATCCAAGCCGCAGCGCATGAGGCCAAAGTGAACGAGCTGTTCGCGGATTTGGGCCATGCCGAATTGGACGCCTTGCGCGACATGTTAAAGCACACAAAAGGAGACGGCGATGTCTGAATTTGAACCCAAGCATTTTGAGATGCTGGTCAAGGATCAAATCGCGTTGATCCGTTTGAACAGGCCGGACCGCAAAAAAACCGCTGACGTTCGAGAGCGACGTTAAACTGCGTGATACATTTCCGGCGATGGTCTATGCGGACGATATCGACGTCGTGTTTTTTGCCTCAAACGGCGGTAACTTCTGTTCACCCGCGTCGGGCGGGAAGTCGCACATGGCTGATCCGATCCTAGATGTGCGCAATGTCTCGAAATCTTTCGGGGCATTGAGGGCCAGCAACAACGTGTTGCTGACGTTGACCCCGGGGAAATTCATGCGTTGATTGGACCCAATGGCGCCGGTAAATCGACGCTAATCAAACAGATTTCGGGCGGGTTGAAACCGGACGCTGGCATGGTGCGGTTTGATGGGGCTGATGTTGCCGGATTAAGCACGGTTGCACGGGCGCGACTGGGGTTGGGGCGCACGTTCCAAATCTCGTCCTTGGCGATGGATTGCACGGTGTTGCAAAACCTGGTTTTGGGGGCTCTGGGGCATCAGGGGAAAATCGGGTTTGCGGGATTTTTCCAGCCTGCCATGCCAACCTGCCATGCCAGCCTGCCATGAAAGACGCAGCATTGCTGGAGGTCGCCAATGAAGCGCTGTCACTGGTCGGGCTTGAGGGTTGCCAGCATTCGAACGTCGAAGCTGTCACACGGCCAGCGTCGCCAGCTGGAAGTGGCGATGGCCCTGACGTTGTCGCCCAAAGTGTTCTTGATGGACGAGCCGATGGCAGGACTTGGCACCGAGGGATCACACCGTTTGGCGGGCTTTTTGGATGCGCTGCGCCACAAAGCACCGATCTTGTTGGTGGAACATGACATGGACGCGGTGTTCGCATTGGCGGACCGGATCAGCGTGTTGGTTTACGGCGAGATCGTCGCAACGGGGACGGCAGACGAAATCCGCAATGACCCTCTTGTGCGCGCGGCCTATTTAGGCGAGGAGGAGGGGTCATGAGCCTTTTGAAACTCTCGCATGTGTCCGCATTTATGGGGCGCAACGGCATGGGTGAAATGACAACCGTGAAGGTGATTTGCCGGATGCCGATCAATCGCGGTGGCAAAGTTGTTTCCACGACCGCAAGAGCGCCGTGACCAGATGTCGACGTCGCTTTCGGGGGGCGAACAGCAGATGTTGGCGATTGGGCGGGCATTGATGACAAATCCGCGTCTGTTGATCCTAGACGAAGCGACCGAAGGGTTGGCCCCAGTCGTGCGGCAAGAAATCCGGACCGCAATTTCGCGCCTTAAAAAGGAAGCTGATATGGCGATTTTGATGATTGATAATTCCCTAATGGAACTGGCGACAGTGGCCGATAGGGGCGTTATACTTGAGAAGGGACGATCGGTTTGGAGTGGTGATTTTGATGCGCTGACAGCTGAAATCACTGACCAATACTTGGGGGGTAACGGATGAGATTTGTTGTATCGCAAAAGGTTTTGATTAAAGTCCTTTGGCATAGGTGTCGCGCAGAATGTTCTTTTGCACTTTGCCCATCGTGTTGCGGGGGAGTTCCTCCACAACAATCAGTTGACGCGGTTGTTTGAAGCGGGCCAATGCATCGCCAACATTATGCATGATGGCCTCAATGTCAGGGGTCTGCCCGGCCTGTGCGACCAAAATACCAATCACGGATTCACCGAAATCAGCGTGTGGCACACCAATCACGGCGCTTTCCAGAACGCCGGGTTGATCATCCAACACCAGTTCGATTTCCTTGGGGTAAATATTATAGCCACCGGATATGATCAGGTCTTTGTTACGCCCCACAATCGAGACATAGCCCTCGGTGTCGACCTGCCCCAAATCACCGGTGATAAAGAAACCATCCGCGCGCAATTCCTCGGCGGTTTTTTCCGGCATTTTCCAATACCCTTGGAACACGTTTGGCCCGCGAACTTCGATTTGGCCGATCTCGCCTTGGGGCAACGTTTCGCCGTTGTCTGCATTGGTGATTTTCAGCTCGACACCCTTTAAAGGGAAGCCGACCGTGCCCGCGCGACGCTCGCCAATATAGGGGTTTGAGGTGTTCATATTGGTCTCGGTCATGCCGTAGCGTTCCAAAATTCGATGGCCCGTGCGCTCTTGGAATTGCGCATGGGTTTCGGCCAATAACGGGGCAGAACCCGAGATGAACAGCCGCATATGGGCGGCCAATTGTTTGTTGAAACGCGCGTCCTGTAACAGGCGCGTGTAGTAGGTCGGGACCCCCATCAGGCTGCTGGCTTTGGGCATCCATTTGATCATCACTTCCATGTCGAAACTCGGCATAAAGATCATAGAGCCGCCGGCGATGAGGGTTACATTGGCAGCGACGAACAACCCGTGGGTGTGAAAGATTGGCAGCGCGTGCAGCAGAACATCATCCGCTGTGAACTGCCATTCATCCACCAGTGTTCGGGCGTTGGACAACAAGTTATCTTGTGACAGCATCGCGCCCTTGGAGCGGCCTGTTGTGCCGGATGTGTAAAGCAAGGCGGCCAAATCATCGGCGCGGCGGGGCGCTGTGAGGAAGGTGGTTGGCTGGGCGCTGGCGCGCTCCATCAAGCTGCCGGTGCCATGACCGTTAAGCGTTAACAGGGTTGCGTTTAGCGCCTCTGCCATCGGTTGAATTTGTGGTTCTGAACGGCTGGCGCACACGATCAAGGTGGCGCCGCTGTCGGCAAAGAAATATTGCAATTCGTTGGCGGTATAGCCTGTGTTCAGCGGTAGGAAAACCATGCCCGACTGCGCGCAGGCCGCATAGATCGCAATGCATTCAGGGGATTTGTCGACTTGCACCGCGACCCGTTCGCCAGGGGTCATGCCAAGGTCTGTAAACACATGGCTGATCTGCGCTGCCATTGCCAAGAAATCTGCATGTGTCAGGACGGTCCCATCCAGGAGGTGCAGGAACGGCGTGGCCTGTCCAGCGTGGCGACCAAACAGTTGATCATAGAGCGGATTAGTCATGTTTTGCGCCTTCTTTGTCGCTTTTGTCAGGGTGTCATCTTAGCTTACCATCACGCCACCGGAATGGAACAGGCCCAAATCACCCAATAGGCTTAGGGCGTGTCTGGGGTGCAGGTGCCGATGTCCCAGAACAGTCCCGCCATGACCTGCATCGCTTCGCGACAGATTGGTTTAAGGATGTGTTCATTCGGCGCATGTTGGTTGCACCCCAGATAGGAGTGCGGAATCCAGATGGTCGGCAGACCCAGCACGTCGGCAAAGCAATCATTAGGCAAAGAACCTGCCAGATTGGGCAAAACATGCGGGTCTTTTCCGGTGGTTTCCTTTAGCGAAGCGCGCACATAGGTGACCCACGGGTGATCGGGGTCTAGGCGGGTTGCGGTGAAAAGACCCCTGTCCACTGGTTGGATTTTGACCTTTTCAAATCCGCTTGCGTCCAGATGGCGGCGCAACGCGGGCAGGACCTCGTTTATGTCGGTGCCCACCACATAGCGCAAGGCACAGCGCGCCCATGCGGTTGGGGCGATGGCGTTGACGGGGGCCTCGGGGACGCCGACTTTCATTGCCAAAACAGAGAAACTGTTCCACCCATAGGCGCGTTCGGCGGGGGGCAGGTCTTCTTCACCCCAGTCCAGATCCACTGTGGGGGCTTCGATTGTGCCGACGGGTAAATCGCGCAAGGCATCGCGTATCTTTTGGCTTAGGCTGGTGGGCCGCCACCCGGGTATTTTCAATTGGCCGCGCGCGTCGGTGATACTGGCCAAAGCGTGGGCCAGTATAATCGCCGGATCGGCCAGCAGACCACCCCAATTGCCCGAGTGATGCGCGCCTTCGCGAAGGTCCACCACAAGGTCAAAGCCAACCCCACCGCGCGCGCCCATGAACATGGTGGGTTGCTCGGCACTTAATCGGGGCCCGTCCGAAGCGATCAAAACATCCGCTTGCATGGTGTCACGATGTATATCCATCATTTCGGCCAGACCCGGCGAGCCGATTTCCTCGCTCATTTCCAACACGATTTTTATGTTGAATCCGAGCTTGCCACGCACAGCCAAAACGGATTCCAATGCCGCGATATTGATCAGGTGTTGCACTTTGTTGTCGGCCGATCCGCGCCCATAGAGATGGTCACCTTCTTCGGTTAACTCAAACGGGCTTAGGCCATCGCGCCATTGGCTGTCTTGGCCCCAAACCACATCGCCGTGCCCATAGGTCAGAACGGTTGGCAGATCAGGGTCTTCTATGCGCGTGCCGAGCAAAAACGGCCCGCCCGAGGCGTCGCTGGGGTTGTCGTAAATCTTGCACTCGAACCCCATAGCGGTCAGGCGCGGTTGAATAGCCTCACTCAAATATTGTTCCAGAACAGCGGCTTGATCAGGGTTTTGACTTTCGCTGCGATAGGCCACCAATGCGGCCAGTTCGGACTGGAGTTTTCCATCCTCAAAGAAATCGGTTGCTTGTTTTACGGCATCTTTGCGGCTCATCCGTGGGTCTCGCTTTCGTTGATTGTGTCACCTCAAAGCGACTTTAGATATGGGCATCCAGAGTTAAGGATTTTGCGGCGCGTCACCTCTTGCGCAAGGGTTTCATTTGCGACGATAGCCTTGCCGTCAGAAACGTCAATGCGGGGTTGGTGAAAGGCCGCCCTGATGTCCATGCCGAAACCAACGACTGTGGCTTTACGAGACGGGATTAGGCGTGTACAAAAAATTGTCCGTGGTGGGTTTTGGGGTTCTGGTTCAGAACGGCATAGGCTTGGCACAGGTCAGTTCTTCCCTGCAGATGGCCTCATGGGGTCTTCTTCTTATCCTCGCTGTCATTGTTGATCTTTCGTGTTTTGAAAAGATCTGGAATGTCGACTTAGACGCACCTTTCTGGCTGAACCGATCAGTCAGAGCAGCAGTATTGGTATAAAAGGACAAGCCCAATGCGCAACGCAGACATCAGTAAACGGCGTGAGAATGCCATTTCCAACGGCGTCGGTATGATGACACAGATCTATGCGGATCGCGCTGAGAATTCCGAAGTTTGGGACGTGGAAGGCAACCGCTACATTGATTTCGCCGCCGGTATTGCGGTGTTGAACACAGGCCATCGCCACAAAAAGGTGATGGAGGCGGTCCAAGCCCAATTGGCGAAATTCACCCACACCTGCCATCAGGTGTTGCCCTATGAAAACTACATTGGGTTGGCCGAGCGCCTGAACACAGCCGTGTCTGGCGATACGGAAAACAAGACCGTTTTTGTCACAACCGGCGCCGAAGCCGTCGAGAATGCAATCAAGATTGCGCGTATTGCGACGGGCCGTCCGGCGGTGATCGCTTTTGGTGGCGGTTTTCACGGACGCACCTTTATGGGCATGAGCCTGACTGGCAAAGTTGCTCCGTATAAGCAAGGGTTTGGCGCGATGATGCCGGATGTGTATCACGTTCCGTTTCCGATCGAATTGCATGATGTGACCACGGCTGATGCGATGTCTGCGCTGAACAAATTGTTCAAGGCCGATCTTGATCCTGGCCGTGTTGCAGCGATTATTTTCGAGCCGGTGCAGGGCGAGGGTGGGTTCTATTCGGCGCCTGCCGAGTTGATGCGCGAGATCCGTGCGCTCTGTGATGCGCATGGGATCGTTATGATTGCGGACGAGGTCCAAACCGGATTTGCGCGCACGGGAAACCTGTTTGCAATGGATGCTTATGATGTGTCCGCTGACATCACAACGATGGCAAAAGGTCTGGCTGGGGGGTTCCCGCTGGCGGCGGTCACGGGCAAGAAAGAGCTGATGGATGCGGCGCATCCCGGCGGGTTGGGCGGCACCTATGGCGGAAACCCGATCGGCATTGCGGCCTCGCATGCGGTGCTGGATGTGATCGAGGAGGAACATCTGTGCGCGCGCGCCAATGAGCTTGGCTCGCATCTGAAACAACGTCTGGAATCGATCCGCCAACGCACCCCGGAAATCGTGGATGTGCGTGGCCCTGGTTTTATGGTTGCGATGGAATTCAACACGGCGGACGGCACAGCACCCAACCCCGATTTTACCAACCGCGTGCGTGCCGAAGCGCAGGCCCGCAACCTGATCCTTTTGACCTGTGGCGTGCATGGCAACGTCATTCGGTTCTTGGCCCCGTTGACCATTCAGGACGATGTGTTCGCCGAGGCATTGGATATCATTGAAGCGTCTGTTGACGCCGCTAAAGGAGCTTGAAATATGCGTACATTAAATGACCCAACCCTGTTCGAAACCCGTGCCTATGTGAATGGGAAATGGATTGAAAATGGTAAAACCTTTGCCGTTCACAACCCTTCGACAGGTGCTCTGATTGCTGAGGTCACTGACCTGGGCGTCGAAGATACCGAAGCGGCGATTGATGCCGCCTATCAGGCCAAGGCCGATTGGGCTGCGCATACTGGTAAAGAACGCGGCGCGATTTTGAAGCGCTGGAATGAGTTGATGATCGAGAATGCTGACGATCTCGCTAGTATTTTGACGGCCGAAATGGGCAAGCCAATTGTCGAAGCACGCGGCGAAATCGTCTATGGGGCGTCCTTCATCGAGTGGTTCTCTGAGGAAGCCAAACGGGTATACGGCGATGTTATTCCGGGCCATCAGCGCGACAAACGTATCGTGGTTTTGAAACAACCCATTGGCGTGGTCGGCTCGATTACACCGTGGAATTTCCCCAACGCTATGATCGCCCGCAAGGTTGCACCGGCCTTGGCCGTGGGCTGTACCTTTGTGGCGCGTCCAGCCGAATTGACACCGCTATCCGCGCTTGCGATGGCGGTTCTTGGCGAACGCGCTGGCATTCCTGCCGGAGTTTTT
This sequence comes from Rhodobacteraceae bacterium UBA2776, assembly GCA_002352425.1. Classification (GTDB taxonomy): domain Bacteria; phylum Pseudomonadota; class Alphaproteobacteria; order Rhodobacterales; family Rhodobacteraceae; genus Profundibacter. The sequence goes on along the minus strand of DEIK01000064.1, from coordinate 14,852 downwards.
AACGTGATCCCAAGTTCGGATTCCTCGAGCATCGGCAAAGAACTTTGTGCCAATCCAAAGGTTGCAAAAATCACCTTTACCGGATCAACCCGCGTTGGCCAGATTTTGATGGAGCAATGCGCACCAACCATCAAAAAATTGTCGTTGGAGCTGGGTGGCAATGCGCCGTTCATCGTGTTTGATGATGCCGATGTTGATGCGGCCGTTGATGGCGCGATCATCGCCAAATTCCGCAACGCAGGCCAAACCTGCGTTTGTGCGAACCGTATCTATGTTCAAGCCGGTGTTTACGACGAGTTCTCGGCGAAGCTCGCTGAAAAGGTCGCGACGTTTGCGGTGGGGGATGGGTTGGCTGATGGCACATTGATCGGCCCATTGATCAGCGAGGCCGCCATGTCCAAGGTTGAAAGCCACATCGCGGATGCCACCGCCAACGGGGCAACCGTTGTCACAGGCGGCGCGCGTCACGCGTTGGGCGGCAACTTTTTCACCCCCACAGTGATGACCGGTATGAAGCCTGAAATGAAAGTCTCAACCGAGGAAACTTTTGGGCCTTTGGCACCGCTCTACCGCTTTGAAGACGAGGACGAGGCGGTTGCGCTGGCCAATGACAGCGATTTCGGTCTGGCTGGGTATTTCTACGCAAACGACATCCGCCGAATTTGGCGTGTGGCCGAGCGTTTGGAGACTGGTATGGTTGGTATCAATACGGGCCTGATATCGACCGAAGTTGCGCCGTTTGGCGGCGTCAAGCAATCCGGCCTTGGTCGCGAAGGCTCCAAATATGGTGCAGATGATTACCTTGAGATCAAGTACATGTGCTTTGGTGAAATCAACTAGACGCGGTTTATCAAAACATCACCCCGCGATGCGTCGCGGGGTGAGTTTGCGCTACGTCATCACGAAATCACACAGGCGTTCGATTCTGATTTGGTCGGGGTGCTTTTGGCTTGAATGCCATTCGCACCTTCATAGATCGACGTGATGCGCGCATCTCGTTACGTTTGCTCCAACCGGTTTTCGCACGAAACGGCGTGTTTGGTGTATTCTGGGGCGCGTTTCATGGGGTGCGATTTGGCTCGGATTTCTGGATCAGTTGTAGCGCGGTAATGAGCGATGATCGGGTGCTCTCATCAAGACCTGCGAGCAGTTGATCTTCATGTTGTTCAACGGATTTGATGGCTTTGTTGCACAGGATTTCCCCCTGTGGTGTCGGCTTCAACGCATAGGCGCGACGGTCATTGGGTACGCGGTCGCGGATGATCAGACTACGGCCTTCCAATTCGTCGATGATCTTGACGAGATTGGGGCGTTCAATGTCCATTGCGTCGGCCAATTGCGATTGGCGCAGGCCCGGATTGTCTTTGATCAAAACCAGGGTCGTATAGGTCAGCATGCGCAGATCAAACGGCTTTAGGGTCTGGACCAAATCAACCTGCACCACGTTGAAGGCGCGCTTCATGTGATAGCCGATGAGTTTGCGCAGTGACGCGTCACTGACGTGGGTGACAGCGTCGGTTGCGCTCATTTTTGGGCCAGGGTTTTTCACGGTGTTACCTGAATTTGGGCGCACGCTTTTCTAGGAAGGCACGCAGACCTTCTTCGGCGTCTGGTGTGGTCTGCGAAAGGGCCGCCGCGAGCGATTCCGTGAACAGGCCGTCGGATTGGCTCATGTCGTTGATCCGTGCGATGGATTGGACCATCAAGTAGTTCGACAGTGGGGCATTGCGAGAAATTTTTTCTGCCAGGTTTTGGGCCAGTTCCATCGCTTCGCCTTCGCCAACCGCATAGTGGGTCAGCCCCAGATTCAAGCCCTCGGCAGCGTTGTATTTTCGCCCTGTTAGCATCATTTCAGTCATTCGGTCCGCGCCGATGATACGCCCGACACGGGCGGTTGCGCCACCGCCGACAAAGATTCCGCGGCGACCTTCGGGCAGCTGGAAAATGGTTGTTGGTTCGGCAATCCGCACATGCGTGGCCGAGGCCAGTTCCAAGCCCCCCCCAATCACCGCACCAAACATGGCCGAGATTACAGTCAACCCGCCAAACTGGATTTTCTCCATCACAGCGTGCCAACGCCGCGAGTGGTGTAGGTTATCTTCGGCTGAGCGGTGTACATGTTCGGACAGATCCAAACCGGCGCAAAAGTGCCCTTCAATGCCCGTCAATATGGCAACGCGCACGTCTTTGGGCGGGGTGGTAAAGAAGGCTTCAATTGGCCGCAACAGGTCTTCGCACATTGCGTTGCGTTTGCCGGGGCGGTTCATGGTGAGCGTGGCAATAGGGCCGTCAATTTCGACCTTCAGGATGTCGGTTCCCATCGTATTTCTCCTAGCGCGGGGGAAGACGCACAGCGCCGTCCAACCGGATTGTGGTTCCGTTCAGGAACGGGTTTTCAATGATCTGCTGGGCCAGTAAGGCGTATTCCTTGGGCGGCCAAATGACGGGCGGTTGCCGCATCCAGCCCACTGCCAGCGCCAGTGACCAGCGCGACATTTCCAGCCAGTTGCATTGTGATCTCTCCTTGAGGGTGATTTGAAATGAGCATACGGCATAATAGTTATGTTTCACAACTATTTACCCAGTAAAAACTGATTTTTTTCAATGAGTTGGCGTCGGTTTGTTTGTTAAGAGAGGGCTGGAACCGCCAATTCAGCACGCTTTTCCAGAATCGACACGGCTCATGGCCTTGGTTGCCAGCTCCAAGAATTGCTTTTTTTCAGCGTCAGTTAGGCCTGTCAAAATGTCGTCTTGCAGCGCCGCCACCACCGGGGTCAGCTTTGCAATCATGCGCTGGCCCTCATCCGTTAGTCTAACCTCGCGCGCGCGCCGATCACTGGCACTGACCTGTCGTAGAAGCAGCCCCTTTTTCTCGAGTCGATCTATGACACCACCGATGGTGGCGCGGTCATAGGAGATCAACGCTGCGACGCCTGCCTGATCTACACCCGGGTTGGCCTGAATGGCATCCATGGCCGCGAATTGAACTGGGGTCAGTTTGAAGCCCGCCGCTTGCGTGCCTGTCGCAAAGACCTGTGTCGAAACTTGATGTAGGCGCCGGATAAGATGTCCGGCCATGTTTTGGGCGTTCATGCGTTGCTCTCCCGCGTATTAGGTTTCGTTATCGTAGGGTATCGCAAAAGATAAGTACACTTACTTTTAGGTTGACGTGAATTAGTAAGTGTAGCTACTAATGCCATCAAGATAGGGCAACCGAAAGGATTCGACATGCAATATCACCTGAATGGCTTTACGGCAGGCGATCCGGATGTTTTGGAGCCCGCAAAAACCAATGCCCGTCAGGGCGGCGCGAATGGCTTGCCGCAAAAGGTAGATGTTTTGATTGCGGGCTGTGGGCCTGCGGGGCTGTGTTTGGCCGCGCAACTGGCAGGTTGGCCGCAGATTGCCACAATGATTGTCGAGCCAAAGAGCGGGCCAATGGAAAAGGGGCAGGCGGATGGGATCAGTGTGCGCAGCATGGAAATGTTTCAGGCCTTCGGGTTTGCAAGCAAGGTTAAGCGCGAGTCAATTTGGATAAACGAGACGACTTTTTGGCAACCTGATCCGGCCGCGCCGCAGATGATCAAACGGGTTGGGCGTGTGCAGGATGTCGCGGATGGCCTGTCGGAAATGCCACATGTTTTGATCAATCAGGCGCGGGTGCATGACATGTATCTGGGCATCATGCGCAACGCGCCAACACGGTTGGAGCCGGATTATTGTCTGCAGGTTGTGGACGTTGTGGTTGATCCTGACGGCAGCGACCATCCTGTGACTGTGACCCTTGAACACACTGACCCTGGGCGCGCAGGGCAGTTGGAAACTGTGCGAGCCAACTACGTGGTTGGCTGCGACGGCGCGCGCAGCAATGTGCGGCGTGCAATCGGTGGCAAGTTGCATGGTGACGCAGCACATCAGGCGTGGGGCGTCATGGATGTGTTGGCTGTCACGGATTTTCCGGACATACGGATGAAGTCCATCATCCAGTCTGTTGATGAGGGCAGCATTATGGTTTTACCCCGTGAAGGGGGGTATTTGCTGCGGCTTTATGTCGAGATGGACAAGCTGTCGGAAACCGAACGGGTGGCGGATCGGGGTTTGGGGGTTGATGATATCATCGTCAAAGCCCAGCGTATTTTGCAACCCTATGCGTTTGAAGTGAAAAACGTGGTTTGGTGGTCGATCTATGAAATTGGTCATCGGTTAACGGATAGGTTTGACGATGTTCCCAAGGGCGACACCACCGGGCGCACTCCGCGCGTGTTTACGGCGGGCGATGCTTGTCACACCCACAGCCCCAAGGCGGGGCAGGGCATGAACGTGTCGATGGGTGATACGTTCAATCTGGGCTGGAAACTGATCTCGGTGTTGAACGGGCGGGCGTCGGCGGACTTGCTGCACAGTTATTCTGCCGAGCGTTGGCAAGCTGCCAAAGGCTTGATCGACTATGATCATAAATGGTCGCGCGTGATCGGGGCCGCGCCCGATAAGGCAGATGCGCAAGGCATGCCGCGGGTTCAAAAGCTGTTTGTCGAGGGCGGCGAATTTACGGCGGGGTTGACGATCAAGTATGAACCCTCTGCGTTGACGGGCGGTGAGGCGTCGCAAGGTTTGGCAACGGGGTATGAGGTTGGCCGACGCTTTCATTCGGCCCCTGTGGTGCGGATTGCGGATGCAAAGCCGATGCAGTTGGGTCATGTGATCGAGGCAGGCGTGCGCTGGACAGTTTTTGTCTTTGCGCCGCAGGATGAGACACCTGTGCAAGCGTTATGCGACTATTTGCAGAGTGATGCCAATTCGCCGCTCAATGCATTTTGTCGCAAGGGCGAGGATATGGACGCCTTGGTCGATATCAGGGCGATCTATCAACAAGATGCGCGCGACTTAATAGACAAGCAGATGCATCCGGTTTTGCGCCCTGCCAAGGGGCAGTTTGGCCTGACCGATTACGAAAAGGTCTTTTGTGCTGACCAAAAGGCTGGCGATATTTTTGATATGCGTGGCATTGACCGTGTACAGGGCTGCATGGTTGTCGTGCGCCCGGATCAATATGTTGCGCAGGTGTTACCACTCGGCGCGCAGGACGTGTTGAGCGCCTTTTTTAAGGGGGTTTTTGCCTAGGTGCCGTGCTCATTTCGGGTAAGGAACCAGAACACTGATACCACTGACAAGATCAGCAGTAACACCGCCACAGGGCTATAGAAAACTTGTGTCAGATCGCCATTGATCAGCGCCAGCCCGTCAAACTGGCCCCAAAAGCCGAACATCAGGCGCGGGGTGTAGTTTTCAGGGTCGCTGCCGATTGAGGCAAATAACAGGCCAAGGGTGGCCGTAATGATGCCTTTGGCCAGCGAGTTGCCGATCAGGCCCGCAAGAACCTGACCGCCAAGGATCAGTTTCATGACTTCGGCACCGCCATCTGCAGTCACCATATTGAAGTCAGCGCCCTTGGTGCGGGTGGTTGCTTTCATGACTTGGCGCAGAACGCGGCCCATTGTGTCTGTCTATCCACCAGCGCCAAAGCGATCTGAATGGCCTGCGGGCCGTCTGGCGCCCAATCTTCCGCCGCCAATGAGGCTGCAACGGCCATAAGGGCAGCGGCGCTAAGGGCCAGCAGTTTCGTTTTAAAAGTCATAGGTTTTCCTCCGTTTCTGTTGTTCGTTATATCGCTGATTTGGCTTTGTGATATTTTGACAGTGTGATCGCGCAGGTCGAGGTGATCGCGCAGGTCGAGAAGGGCAGGCCCCCGTTGGCGACCAGATGTGCCCTTCTTCCGTTGGTCAGGTGCCGGGTTTTGCATGGAATTAGGTGCACTATTTAACATGTGAATGATCATGTTGCATGTTCGGTGCTCTCGTCTATTGATATGTACGTGGCACGGCAAATGTCAAAGCCACTAAATTCCAAAAACATGGCATTGGGCCCCATCGCACTGCAGTGCTTATTGGGGAACACGGTCGGCACTTCCAAGTTCAGGCAAAGCTTGTCCGGCTGAGTTGCGCAAATAAAATTGCACCAAATGGTCAATTAAAGTTGACGTAGCGCAATCGCTGGTGTCACCTGTAAGGACAGGCAATGATCTGGGGGTTACATGCTGAAATTGGCGACGACTTATGTGCGTGTGGTTGATGGCTTCAACTACTACGTTGGGCGCGTGATGATGTATGGAATTTTTGCGCTGATCGGTGTGTTGATGTGGTCTGTGATCGCCAAACAAGCCTTTACCATCCCGCCATTTTGGACATTGGAAGTCGCGCAGTTCATTCTGGTCGCATATTATTTGCTGGGCGGGGCCTATTCGATTCAGCTGGGCGCGAATGTGCGAATGGATTTGTTTTACAGCGAGTGGACAACACGCAAAAAGGCCCAAGTGGATGCCCTCACCGTATTGATGCTGATCTTTTATCTGAGTGTGATGCTCTATGGTGGCTTGGATTCAGTGTCCTATTCGATTCAATACCAAGAACGCAGCCCTTCGATCTGGAGGCCTTTAATGTGGCCGATCAAATCCCTGATGACGTTTGGCATTTTCATGATGTTGCTACAGGCCATCTCGGAACTGATCAAAGATATCGCCACCATTAAAGGAAAGCACATCTGATGTCGCATGAAATGATCGCGATCTTTATGTTCTCAACGCTGATGTTGATGCTGATGACTGGGCAACGTGTGTTTGGGGCCATCGGTGGCATTGCGGCGCTAGCCGCCTTGTTGCTCTGGGGCAATGGCGGTTCGGACATCCCGTTTTCCGCCGCCATGAAGGTGATGAAGTGGTATCCGATGCTGACCCTGCCGATGTTTATTTTCATGGGCTACGTGTTGTCAGAAAGCAAAATCGCCGAGGACCTCTATAAGATGTTCCATGTCTGGATGGGGCCGGTCGACGGGGGCTTGGCCATTGGCACGATCCTGTTGATGGTGTTGATTTCGGCCATGAACGGATTGTCGGTGGCGGGGATGGCCATCGGGGCCACCATTGCGCTGCCGGAATTGCTGAGGCGAGGCTATGATAAACGTATGGTCACGGGGGTGATCCAAGCAGGATCGTCGCTGGGTATTTTGGTGCCGCCTTCGGTGGTGTTGGTTCTATACGCGATGATCGCGCGCCAACCTGTGGGCCAACTGTGGCTGGCGGGCGCCATTCCGGGCCTGATGATGGCGGCTATGTTTGTGATCTACATCTACATTCGCTGCAAAGTGAACCCCGCTCTGGGGCCGTCCATTCCGGTGGAAGAACGCCAAAGCATCAGCAAGGGCGAGAAATACCGGCTGCTGCTGTCCGGCATGCTGCCGCTGGTGATCTTTTTCG
>DEIK01000064.1:0-7536 GCA_002352425.1 Rhodobacteraceae bacterium UBA2776 | reverse complement strand
CATGATGATCCCCTTCATCAAGGGCTATACATCACTGGTGGAAAGTTCGGCCATTGGCGCGATGACAGCCTTTGGTGCCGCCGTTCTGAAGGGCCGTATGACACGCACGGTTTTTGAAAACTCGGTGCGCAACACTTTGGCAATTTCCTGCATGTTTATGTTGATCGTGGTGGCGGCGCTGGGCTTTGGCGCGGTGTTCGATGGTTTGGGGGCGGTCAAGGCGATTGACGGATTGTTCCGTGAACAAATGGGCCTGTCGCCATGGACCATTCTGATCCTGATGCAACTGTCGTTTATCATCATGGGGACGTTTTTGGATGACACGGCAATGCTGGTTATCGTGGCGCCGTTGTATGTGCCATTGGTCAAGGTGCTTGGCTTTGATTTGATCTGGTACGGGGTACTTTATACCATCACCACCCAGATTGCCTATATGACGCCGCCCTTTGGATATAACCTGTTTTTGATGCGGGCGATGGCGCCCAAGGAAATCACCATCACGGATATTTACACCTCCATCATCCCGTTCGTTTTGGTGATGGTGTTGGCTTTGGCCCTGATCATGATTTTTCCTCAGATCGCCATGTGGCTGCCGCAAACTATTTACGCGAGATAATGAAAGACCCCGCAAAGGGGCATGTCGACCAATTGTAAATCTAACTCAATAAGGAGCACGATATGACAACCAGACGTAAGTTTATCACCACCGCAGGGATTGGGGGCGCAGCCGCCCTTGCAGCCCCGTCGCAAATCAAGGCTCAGGCCCCCATCAAGTGGCGCATGCAGACCTATTCCGGTGCCCCCCTGGGCGCGCATGTGATCAAACCGCAAATCGAGGCGTTCAACAAAGCGGCCAACGGCGAGATGGAAATCGAGCTGTACTACGCCGATGAATTGGTCCCAACCTCCGAGCTGTTTCGCGCCATGCAAAACGGCACACTGGATGCTGTGCAATCGGATGACGCGACAATGGCGTCGCCTGTCGATATCTCCGACTTTGGCGGCTACTTCCCATTCTCGACACGGTTCTCGCTGGATCTGCCAGTGCTGTTTGAACGCTACGGGTTGAACGAAATCTGGGCCGAAGCCTATGGCGAAGTTGAAAACGTCACTTGGCTGGGCGCCGGCGCTTGGGATCCACTGCACATCTTTACAGTGAACAAGCCGATCAAATCGCTGGCTGACATGGCTGGTTTGCGGGTCTTTGGGGTGCCAACGGCTGGTCGATTTATGGCCAAATACGGCCTGATCCCTGTGACGGTTCCATGGGAAGACGTTGAAGTCGCGATGCAAACCGGCGAGTTGGACGGCGTGGCATGGTGTGGCTTTACCGAAGCTTACGAGGTTGGCTGGGCTGACATCTGTAACTACGGCCTGTTGAACAACGTCACAGGGGCGTGGTGTGGCTCGTATTTTGCCAACTCCGACAGCTGGGCGAAAGTGCCGCCGCATTTGCAAGAACTGTTCAAAATCACCATGGACCAGTCGCACTACTATCGCCAAGTTTGGTATTGGGGTGGCGAGGCCGATCTGCGGGTGAATGGCTCCAAACTCGAGCTGACCACCATTCCGGCGGAGGAATGGGCCACTGTTGTTAAAGACGCCGAAGGCTTCTGGGACGAGATTGCGTCGCGCAGCCCACGCGCTGCCAAGGTGGTCGACATCTTCAAGAAATACTCAACCGTTATGGACAAAGCTGGCGTGCCTTATCGCAACGGCTAACATGACTTGAATAATAAATCTGGGCGTGGCTGTTATGGCCGCGCCCTTTTTCGTGTCTTTGACGTGTGATTAGGTGACAGTCTTAAGCGGACTGTTCTGCGTCCGGTCTATAGCCAAAGGACGAGTCCAGCAGGTGTTTGGTGTAGGGGTGTTTGGGCTTCATCGCCCGCATGTCCTCAACTGTCATCACTTCGACAATCTCGCCGTTTTTCATCACGGCGGTGGCGTCACACATATGCGCGACCACGGCCAGATTGTGGCTGACCATCAAATAGGTCAGTTTGTGTTCTTCGCGTAAATCCGCCAGCAGGTTTAGGACTTCGGCCTGCACCGAGACGTCCAGCGCCGAGGTGGGTTCATCCAGCAAAATCACTGTCGGTTTTGGCGCCAAGGCACGCGCAATCGCCACCCGCTGACGTTGACCGCCAGACAATTGGTGCGGATAGCGAAACCGGAATGCAGGGCCAAGGCCCACATCATCCAGCAATTGCATGATCCGGTTGTCGATGTCTTTGAACCCGTGCAGCGACAGGGTTTCACCCAGCATTTGATCGACTGAATGGCGTGGATGCAGGGACGCATAGGGGTCCTGAAACACCATCTGCACATCTTTGTAGAACGCTTTAGGGCGTTTTTTGCCAAGTTCCAATTCGCCAACAGACATGTTGCCAGACCAGGTCGGCACCAACCCGACCATCGCGCGCAGGATGGTGGATTTACCCGACCCGCTTTCGCCAACCAGTCCGAAGCTCGCGCCCGATGGCACATCAAACGTGGCCCCCTTAACAGCGTCGACACGTTCTTCATGCTCGCCAAACCAGACGTTCAGGTTTTCAATATGGATGTTGCTCATATGCGGCCACTCACACTTGGGGCTTCGCGCCACTTGGCGTCGCGTTGCAATACTTCAAGCCGCGTCTTTGGATCATCAATGCGCGGCAAAGACCCCAGCAATCCGCGGGTGTAGGGATGTTTGGCATCGTGTAGTTTGCCCGCATCCAGGACCTCGACCACGCGGCCTGCGTACATGATCAACACACGATCACAAAAAGACGATACAAGGTTCAAATCATGCGAGATGAATATCAACCCCATGCCGCGGTCACGCACCAGCCGATCAATGATCGACATGACTTGGGTCTGAACGGACACATCCAGCGCCGAGGTGGGTTCATCTGCGATCAGGATTTTGGGTTCGGTCACCAGCATCATCGCAATCATGATGCGTTGCCCCATGCCGCCGGACATTTCGTGCGGGTAGGATTTCATCACGCGTTCAGGATCGCGGATTGACACGGCCTCAAGCATTTCAATGCCCTTGGCATAGGCAGATTTTTTGCTGGCGCCGGTGTGAAAGCGGTAAATCTCCATGATTTGATTGGCGATGGTCATTACGGGGTTCAACGAGAATTTCGGGTCTTGCATGACCATCGAGATTTCTTGGCCGCGCACGCCCTGCATTTGCTTTTTGTTCATAGACAACAAATCGCGGCCGTTCAGCTCCATCTTGTCGGCCTCAACACGGCCAGGTTTGCGGATCAGGCGTAAAATGGCGCGACCTGTCAGGGATTTGCCAGAGCCGCTTTCGCCAACGATCCCTAACCGTTCTTTGCCCAAGGTAAAGGACACCCCGCGCACCGCTTCAAATTCGCCTTGTCGGGTTGGAAAGGTGACGCGCAGGTTCTCAACGTCTAAAAGGGGGCTCATGAGTGACCTCCTTCTTTGGGGTCCAGCACATCGCGCAGGCCATCACCAAGCAGGTTAAAGCCCAGTGAAACAGTGAAAATCGCAAGGCCCGGCACGGTGGCAACCCACCAATGATCCAGAATGAATTTACGCCCCTCCGAAATCATCGCACCCCATTCGGGCGAGGGGGGTTGCGCGCCCAGTCCAAGGAAGCCAAGACCCGCAGCCGCTAAAATCACACCAGCCATGTCGAGCGTAACCCGTACGATTAGTGACGAAATGCACAGCGGCCAGATGTGCTTGGTGATGATCCGCAGCGCGCCAGCACCTTGCAGTTTGATCGCCGCAATGTAGTCCGAGTTGCGGATGGTCAGCGTCTCGGCCCGCGCGATCCGCGCATAGGGCGGCCATGCGGTCAGGGAAATCGCCAGCACTGCGTTTTCAATGCCAGCCCCCAAGGCGGCCACAAAGGCCAGCGCCAGCACCAGCCGTGGAAAGGCGAGGAAAATATCGGTGATCCGCATTAGCACAGCATCGACAATACCGCCGGTATAGCCCGCGACCGTGCCAACCAGCAGGCCCACGATGGGCGCAATCAGCGCAACCAGTGCAACGATGTACAGTGTGATCCGCGAGCCATAGATGACGCGACTAAGCAGGTCACGCCCCAGGCTGTCGGTGCCCAAAATATGGCCATCCGTGCCAATGGGCTGCAATCGGCCGCCCAGGTTTTGCACGAAGGGATCCATCGGCGAAAGCAGATCGGCAAGCGCGGCTATGATCAGCAGCAACAGTAGAATACCCAAGCCCACCATCGCCATGGTGTTGGCTCTCAACGTCAGCCAGCCGGAATAGGCGGCGGCATAACGTGCATGGCGGCGCGACGTAGGTGTGTCGGTCAGCAGCCATTCGCGCAGGGTTTGTTTTGGCATGTCGGTTTCCATCATTTCGCCCTCGGATCAAAGACGCGGTACAACAGGTCCGAGAAAATATTCAGCAACACAAAGACCAACCCGACCACAATGGTGCCGCCCAGAACGGCGTTCATATCGGCTGACAGCAGCGCTGTGGTGATGTAGGAGCCAATGCCGGGCCATGAGAAAATGATCTCGGTCAGCACTGATCCCTCGAGCAGGTTGGCGTAGCTGAGCGCGATCACTGTGATCAGTTGCACCAGAATATTCTTGAACGCATGGCCCCAGATCACCGTGCGTTCCGGCAGGCCTTTGACTCGTGCGGTGGTGATGTATTCGGCGCTCATTTGTTCCAGCATGAACGAGCGGGTCATGCGGCTGATATAGGCCAGTGAATAATAACCAAGGATTGTGGCGGGCAGGATGATATGGCTCATCGCGTTCCAAAACACATCCCAATTGCCGTCCAGTATTGAGTCCAGCAAAATCATACCAGTCACAGAGGGCACAATATCGGCATAGAAAATGTCAACGCGGCCTGGTCCGCCGACCCAGCCAAGGATGCCGTAAAACACCAACAGGCCCATCAGACCCAGCCAGAAAATTGGCATGGAATAGCCGATCAACGCCACAACGCGGGCGATTTGGTCAAACCATGAACCCTTGTTTACCGCGGCCAAAACACCCAGCGGCACACCCAATGTGACCCCCATTATGGTGCCCAGCGTGGCCAGCTCCAGCGTTGCGGGAAAACGACGGATAAGGTCATCTACGACAGGGCGGGCCGTGAGCAACGAGGTGCCAAAGTCACCGTGCAAAACGTCCCATATGTAGTAAAAAAATTGAACGATGATCGGCTTGTCCAGACCCAGCGCCGCATAGGCGTCATCATAGGTGGACTTGGAGGCTTGCTCGCCGACAATCGACAGCACGGGATCAATCGGCATAACCCGACCAATCACGAAGGTGATAAACGCCAAGCCCAGCATCGTGATGATGATCGAGCCAAGCGTTTTGAATGTCAAAACCACCGCGGGTGAGGAAAGGGGCGACCGACGCCGCCCGTTTCCGTTATTTTCGACAGATGCCATTTACTTGGTAACTTTCCAGTAAGAGACAGCCGTAATCGCGCCACCAAGGTCCAGGTTTTTCACATTGTCAGCATGGCCAAATTGTTCGATCTTTTGGAACATGATGGCAAAGGGCGATGTTTCGCGGAACTGTGCCTGAATATCGACATACATTTGTGCGCGCGTGTCACGGTCGCCTTCTTCAACCGCGGCTGCGACGCTTGCAGTCAACCCGCCAGTATCCCAAGCATTGCGCCAAGCCAAGAGACCGGTTGCTGCGGCCTCGACTGTGTTGTCGGGGTTATAGGCAAAGGTGCCAGCGTTAGTGTGTGGATCAGGATAATCCGGCCCCCACGCGCCTACATAAATATCCAGCTCCCGTGCACGATAACGTGACAGGATCTGTTTGCCTGTGCCCACAGTGATGTTCAGCGTGATGCCGGCCTGTGCAAACGTGTTTTGCAAAGATTGCGCAATCTCGATGCGCTCCTGTGCTTCGCGCACGCCAGCCTCGATGACCAAACCTTCAACACCGGCAGCGGCCAGCATTTCTTTGGCTTTTTCGATGTTCAGACTGAATGGATTTTCATCCACGGCCCCCAAATATGTAGCGGGCAAGAAGTTCTGGTGCGTCACATACTGCCCTTTTAGGAAGCTGTTTTGCATGCCTTCATAATCGATCAGGTACTTGAGTGCCTGACGTACTTCTGGCTTGCTCAGGACAGGGTGATTTTGGTTCATCGAGATATACATCAAGCGGCCACGCAGCGGATTGTCGATCGCGATACCGTCTTTTCCAGAAATACCGGCCACATCATCAGGGTTCAAGTTGCGCGCAACATCAATATCGCCGCGTTCCAGCATCAGGCGCTGAGTCGAGCTTTCTTGAACGTGGCGAACAACAACGCGTTCCATCGCAGGTGCACCCAGATAGAAATCAGGGTTGGATTTTAGGGTCACGGATTCATTCGGTTTCCAGCTGACCAGCGTATAGGCACCGGAACCGGCAGTGTTGGTTTTTAGCCAAATATTGCCCATGTCACCATCGGCTTCATTCGCCATTGCGACTTCTTTGTCGATGATACCGCCAATGGTCGCTGTCAAACAGTTCAACACAAACGATGTCGCATAACGCTTGTCGGTGGTGATTGAAACGGTGTTGCCTTCGGCCTTGATCATTTCCATAGCGTTTTCAGCGGTAAAACCGAATTGCGTCAGGATGAACGACGGTGTTTTGTTCAGGATCACCGCGCGTTGTAGCGACCATGCCGCATCTTCGGCGCGCACAGGGTTGCCTGAATGGAATTTCACGCCTTCGCGCATAGTAAAGGTGATGGTTTTGCCATCTTCGGACACGGTCCAGCTTTCGGCCAGATCAGGGCCATAGCCTGCCGCCAGATCAAGCGGGTCAAAGTTGACCAGTTTGCCGTAAATGTTGCGGCTAACGTCCGAACCCGCAAACTCAAAGGATTCCGCAGGATCAAGCGTTGTGATATCGTCAATCCGGTTGGCGATCACCAACATGTTGGCGGGCGTTTCCGCCACAACAGGCAGCGCGACCATCGAGGCCACAAAGCCCATGACCACACCGGCCATAATGTTTCTAATTGGTTTCATTGTTTAGTCCTCTCTGATTTATTTTGTAACTCTATGCAGTTTCGCCTGCTTTTTTTGCCTCAGTTTGTTATTTCCATGTTCTGTCCAAAACCCGCAGCCAGTTCGCGTGGCACAGTTTTTGCATCAAAGCCTCGTCATAACCATGCGTGCGCATGGCTGTGCGCAGGTTGGTCAACCCGGCCGCATCATTGATCGCCTCTGGCACCCATGCGCCATCGAAATCCGAGCCAAGCCCAACGCGATCTTCGCCCAGTCGGTTGATCAGATGGTCTAGATGCCGCAGCATAACGTCAAGCGGAACATCCGTGTCTGCTCTTCCGTCAGGGCGCAAAAAGGCACAAGAAAAATTCAACCCGACCATCCCGTCGCTTTCGGCAATCGCATCCAGCTGTTTGTCGGTCAGGTTGCGGGCATGCGGACAGATCGCATAGGCGTTGGAATGGGTCGCCACCAGCGGCGCGTCGGATGTTTTGGCGATGTCCCAAAACCCGGCCTCGTTCAGATGCGAAAGGTCCAGCATCACGCCC
>DEIK01000042.1 GCA_002352425.1 Rhodobacteraceae bacterium UBA2776 | reverse complement strand
ACATGGGCGCGAAAGCCTGACCCGATGGTCAGCAGGTAAATATGCACAATTATAAAGGCGGCCACAATATAGCCAGCCAGCAAGTGCAGGTTGGCGATAATGTTGATATAATATCCGGCGTTGGGCAGATGTTCCCAGAAATTATAGGTCATATACAGCACACCGGTGGACCAGATCAGCGGAAACACGGCCATTTTCAAGCCGAAATAGGCCAGAATTTGCAGCGGATTATGTTTGCGCCAGATCACCTTTTTATGCGGGTGTTGTTCGCCCTTAAAGACCCCAAAGGCGTAGAATTTGGCAACCTCGACCAGCCCGTCCAGGGTTGGCACGAACTGACGCCATGTGCCGGTGGTGAACAACCAAAATGTGGCGAATATCCACAAGGCCAACAGCGCCAAGGCTGCGATGGTGTGGATCATCACTGCAGGACCAAAGGGGATCAGATGATGCAATCCGTTCATGCCCAATCCGGTGAACAACAGGATCACGATCGACAGGACTTGTGACCAATGCCACAGGCGCTCAAACCGTGGGTAGACTTTGACTTGACGCTTACTCATGGTCTTTACCCCCCAGCTTTTTTCGTGAACTTGCGTAACAGCGCATGACCCAGCACGCCAAACAGCGCGGCCAAAACCATCGCAATGCCCAACATCCCCGCATATGAGAACGGATCACGTCCGGGCATATAGAACCCTGTCAGCCCCTCCAAACGCCCATCCTGCGCGTGGCAGGCCTGACATTCCAGGGCTTGTTCGGCAGGCGCCACCATATGGGTGATCGGCCAATACATATGGGTGTCAACAAAGCCAAATTCGCCGGAATACTCCGCCCCCGCGGCCTTCATGCCAGCTTCAACCGCATTCGCCCAGTCAAAGTTGGTCCAAAACGCTGTGTCGGTTTCAGGGCCCCAAACATGGCTATACGCCAGCTTGTTGTTGCCACTGTCATAGGCTTGACGCCCGATCATCTGCTTAAAGGGCCAAATACGCGCGCCCTCTTCCCCCAAAGTGCCGCCAATCCGGTTAATCTCGACCGTTTGGCTGGGGTCGATTGTGGCGTCAGCCAAAGTGTATTCGATTTGCCCGTTGAACCAGCTGTAATAAGGCACCACGTCTTCGCCCCAGTCAAAGTCGCCTTTGGTGGACAGATATGTGTGCAATTCCTTGCCATCGGACTGGGTATATTCGTGGCGTTTGATCATTTTACCGTTGTCCAATTGCCCAGCCGTGGACCAATCCCATAGGGTTTTGGTGGCCACCCCGCCGCGTGCAAATTCGGGGATGTGGCAGGTTTGGCAGGCAACTTTATCGATGTGATCATTCAATTTCATGCCGCGCGCAATCAGCAGCGGGTTTGCGCCAACAGGGTGCGGCTCATTACCGTGACAGCTCTCGCAGGTTGCCACATCGCGCCGCTCGCCCGGTTTGCCGGTGCCATGCGGATCAGACGCCAACACATCATAGCGACTGCCAGCCCATGTGTGTTTGTCGGTGACGTGACAGGTGGAGCAGGTAAAATTCAACCCCTCCGTCGCCATATGCACATCGACCTCTTTGGGCGGATCATACAATACCGACGACAGATCGCCGTGTTTCACATTATCGCCGCCGCCGCCGTAAAAGTGGCAGTTGCCACAATTTTCACGGCCCGGCATGCCAACACTTTGGGCGGCTTGTTTCAAATCAACCGCCCATGCTGCGGCCCCCGTGATGGTTTTCATCCCGGGCTTGACCGGCTCGACCGGAACATGTCCGGCCATGGTCGCGCCTTTGGTATATTGGCCGGATCGGTCATGACAGGCCAGACAATCAACAGCATTGCTTTGCTGGACCTCAGGCGTTGGCCGTGGCAGGGTCACGTCCCATCCCGTGCCCACAGTGGACTGGCGTGGCGGGGGCGTCGACATATCATCCCAGCCATAACCCGCATGACAGGATGTGCAGCGCGGCTCGTTGCCCGCCACATTGCCACAGAATGAATTGACCACAACGCTTTTGCCCAGTTTTTGTCCGGTGCGCGGATTGTCGAATTTCCATTTGAAATGGATCGAATGCATCATCTGATCGTCTGCCTCGGTGTGGCAGGTCAGACAGGCGGTGGTGACTTCAGGGCCCGAGGTGAATTCACGTTGCAGGATCGGGAATTTAGAGTGATCCGCCGTGCTGCCCGTGCCTGCGGGCGATGTGGCGGCCACGCTGGACAGGTCCACAGTGGACTGGGCTGTGGACTGGGTTCTGGTTTGCTCTTGGGCGACCGCGCCAACCGCAAAGGCGAACAAAACCGCGCTGGCAACACCAACCCTGCGTAAAAACCTAATGCTCATGGCACCCCCCGCTGTGAATCACTGAAAGGATTCATATATGCAAAATCTTGCATGCAATTTTGCGGAGAGGCCTTGATTCAAGTCAAGTGGAGAGCGGCAAAAGCAATATTTGGCCGAAAATTGCATTTTTTTAGGCAAACAGCGCGTGGTAAAATTCCAACGTGTCGGTCGCACATCGACCCTGACCGTGGTGCGTACAACCAAAATGAGGTCCATAAGTTGGCCCGCTCCAATGGGGGCAACCAAATCGCGCTTGTGGTGCAATGTCACCGCGTCATTGGCGCGGACAGTTCTCTATCGGGATATTGTGGTGTTCATTGACGCAAACAACGCTTGATCGAATTTGCACACGCCGACCTGTGCCGAAAACGTGTTGACCAGCGTTATACTAAAAACCTTCGAGCGTCAGAGGGTCAATCAACGCGCAATCAGATAGGCCGTTGGGCCGTAATCAACGGATAATTTATAGGTTATCAGATCGACCTTTTTAGGACCCATCGCATAGGCGCGAATAACGTAGTTTCCGAATTTTGTCGTTTGGGATATGAAACGATACCCCTCAGCGCGCAACGCCTTGTCGAATGCAGCCTGAAACGGCGCAACGGGGTCGGTATCTTTGCTCCAATCAAAAGAACAGCTCAACTGATTGTCATTCCCTAAAAAAGGTCCGCCGCGCTCAAAACCAACGTTGTAAAACTCTCCGAACAATGATTTTTTGCTGATGGTTTTTTGATAAAACTGGTCGCCAAGCGGGTTCACTTTAGAATCATAGTGTTGTGCCGCCATCTGCTGGGGTGAAACAGGTTGGCCGGACAACTATGGCAGACAGGTGCTTACCAAAAAGGGAGCCTCGGCTTGCCACGTGGTTTGAATAGCCCCTAGTATTGTA
>DEIK01000095.1:362-15560 GCA_002352425.1 Rhodobacteraceae bacterium UBA2776 | reverse complement strand
GGTGCATGGATACGGGCGATTTGTACAGGGGTAAAGCCTGCTGCCTCAAGGCGCGCCACCCGTTTGGCATGGGTTCGTGTGGAGCCCAGCGCACCGATGTAAAACACATCAGAGCCCAGCGCGGTGATCAGGGCGGGATCATCAATCTTGGGATCATGTGACAGGGTGACGACGGCGGTGCGCGTGTCCAGCCCAATAGCGGCGAGGGCCTCATCCGGCCAGTCATCAACGATCTTTTGGTCGGGGAACCGCGCCTGCGAGCCAAAGGCGCTGCGCGGGTCAACCAGCACTGGGTCATACCCCGCCAGCCGCGCCATCATCAACAGGGGTTGGGCAATATGCACCGCCCCCACCACGATCAGTTTAAGCGGCGGATTGTGGATGGCGACAAAGGTATCGTCTTCAAAGCCGGATTTATCAGCGGAAAAACGATCTGCGTAATCGCTGGCCACGCCCAGCGCGCGGGTCTGTGTTACAGGGTTGACCACATAGGCAATCGGCACCCTGCCTGCGCGTGCCGCGACCAGTTTGGTCAGCATGTCCACGGGCAGCACCGCGCCGACGGGTTCCAGCATCACCGTGATGCGCCCGCCACAGGCCAGACCTGCGGCAAAGGCGTCGTCATCCGTGACCCCATATTCCAACATCCGTGGCTTGCCATCCTTCAGAGCGTCCTGCGCTTCAATGATCACAGCCCCTTCAACACAGCCACCGGAAACTGATCCGGCGATTTCGCCATCCCCCGCAATCACCAGTTGACTGCCGACAGGGCGCGGGGCCGAACCCCATGTTTGCACCACAGTGGCCAACACCGCCCCGCGCCCGGCGCGATGCCATGCAAGGGCAGTTTCAGGCATATCATCAAATTTTTGCGACATTAAGAGCGTTTGATCCTTAGGGTGAAGCAATTGTTGGTGGCTGATCTGGCATCAACATAGGCAACCTTTGGATCAGATAACAAGTGCTTGGCATAGGCGTCGACCGCTTTGGTTGAGGTGATTTGCCCGGTGCCATAGATAATCCGGTTGTCTGCGCCGTAAGCTTTGAGCAAACACTCTTTGCGACCGGCCAGCACCGGTGGCATCCCCTCCCTCTCATAGGGGGCGCAGTCCGCGCATAGAAAGATCGGGCCGGTTTCGGCGTAAGGTTGCAACTCAGGGAACGGGCATGCCGCCGCGGTCAACATCGGCGCATCCTTTGGGATGTCACACAGGCAATAGCGACAGGGCAGACCACTGCCATCAGAAATCGTTTGCTCGGCTTCGTTGCCATAGGCGTCTGGCCCCCCTTTACGGATGCTGGCAACCCAATCTGTATCATAGGGAATGTAGTTCAGTTTCATGTCATATCCTTTTCATAGTATAAAAGAACATTGCACTTTGGGATATTCGCAATGCGACCCGTTTCCTGCGCTAAAGCATGCCTCCCCTCCGGAAACTCCCCCAGACCGTGATGCCATGAGATGATTTTCCCATCCGTTAGGGCTGCATTCTTGGCAAACAACAGAAATCACCTTGCACCCTCACCTCCAAATTGCTTTAAGTATAAAGGAAAAGTATTGTCCGGAGACACATCACATGACTGCATCATCGCCCAAACCCGTTCTGAAAGCCAAAGACGCCCCCGACCTGACACGCTTTGACTGGGAGGATGCACTCCGTATGGAGAGCCAACTTACCGAAGATGAACGCATGTTGCGCGATGGCGCACGGGAGTTTTCGCAATCGGTGTTGCAACCCAAAGTGATCGACGCCTTTCGCGATGAAGTGACCGATGCTGACATTTTCAAGAAAATGGGCGATTCTGGCCTGTTGGGTCTAACCCTCCCCGAGGAATACGGCGGGTTGGGGGCCAGCTATGTAACCTATGGTCTGGTGGCCCGCGAGGTCGAGCGCGTTGACAGTGGTTATCGCTCTATGATGTCGGTGCAAAGCTCGCTGGTGATGTACCCGATCTACGCCTATGGCTCGGAAGAGCAGCGCATGAAGTATTTGCCGGGCTTGGCAGCGGGCAACTTGATTGGGTGCTTTGGTCTGACAGAACCTGACGCCGGATCCGACCCTGGTGGCATGAAAACCCGCGCTGAAAAGACTGCGACGGGGTATAAAATTACGGGTTCCAAGATGTGGATATCCAACAGCCCGATTGCCGATGTGTTCGTGATCTGGGCCAAGTCCGAAGCACACGGCGGCAAAATCCGCGGGTTCGTTCTGGAAAAAGGCATGAAGGGTCTGTCCGCGCCGAAAATTGGCGGCAAGCTGAGCTTGCGAGCCTCAATCACCGGTGAGATCGTCATGGACGGGGTTGAAGTTGGCGAGGACGCCTTGCTGCCCAATGTTGAGGGTCTAAAGGGGCCGTTCGGCTGTTTGAACCGCGCGCGTTACGGCATTGCTTGGGGCGTTTTGGGCGCTGCCGAGTTCTGCTGGCATGCCGCGCGTCAATATGGCTTGGATCGCCAGCAGTTCAACAAACCGCTGGCTGGCACACAGCTGTTCCAGAAAAAACTGGCCGATATGCAGACCGAGATCACGCTGGGTCTACAGGCCTGTTTGCAGGTGGGTCGTTTGATGGACGAGGCCCAAGCCGCACCTGAAATGATCAGCCTGATCAAACGCAACAACTGTGGAAAAGCGCTGGATATTGCCCGCATGAGCCGCGATATGCACGGCGGCAACGGGATTTCCGAGGATTTCCAGATCATGCGCCATATGGTGAACCTTGAGACCGTCAACACCTATGAGGGCGCGCATGATGTGCATGCGCTGATCTTGGGGCGTGCGCAAACAGGCCTTCAGGCCTTTTATTAGGAGCCTGAAATGATTGCGACGGTATCCTTGTTATTGTTGTTCGCACTGCCACCACCGGTTCAGCCCGTTTTGATTGTTCTGGCATTGTCCTAACAGCGCCTGAAGGAAGGTACAGTTTCATGCAAGCAAGCCCAGGTCTTGCCCTTATTGTTCTTACGGTGGTGCCAACCCCGTTTCTGCTGCCTGTCATGGTAGGACTCGCCACCGCAAACTTGATGGCGGGGAACTAAACCATGCCTTTTGATCTCTGGTTCACATTCGCGGCTGCCACCTTTGTGATTTTGGTCATTCCCGGCCCAACGATCTTGTTGGTGATCTCTTATGCCCTGACGCAAGGTCGCCGTGTTGCGGTGGCAACGGCATTGGGTGTGGCGTTTGGCGATGCGGTTGCAGTCGGCGCCTCGATGGCAGGTCTTGGCGCGATCATGCAGACCTCGGCATTGGCATTTACAGTGCTAAAATGGATTGGGGCCGCCTATCTGGTTTATTTAGGCATTAAACTGCTGCGCAGCCCACCCCATCTGGCGGATTTGTCCACACCGACGCAGACCCCTGCCAGACATATCTTTGGCCATGCTGCCCTGGTGACGGCGCTGAACCCCAAGGGCATTATCTTTATCATCGCCTTTGTGCCACAGTTTCTTAGCCCAGCCTTGCCTGCGATGCCGCAATTTCTGACTATGGCCGTGACATTCGTTGCTATGGGGGCGATCAACGCGCTGGCCTATGCGTTGTTAGCGGACCAGTTGCGCCAACGTATTCGCCGCCCGTCCGTCTTGACCGTGATGAACCGCGTCGGTGGTGCAGCCTTAATAACCATGGGTGTGGTGACGGCCACGATGAAGCGCGGCTAAAGGTGTGGGGCGCCCTTACCAAATGGCGTTATCAACCCCAAAATAATAGGCGTTGAAATCATCCAGACTGACTCCCTCAAAGGTAATGCTATCGCCGGTGCCCATCTCTAGTAGAATACCCGTTTGGCTATTGCTCACTTCATATACAGGACCGCTCCAAAACACCGACCCGACCAACCGAAGAAAATGGAAATCAATGAGACCTTCGATCAGAACTCTGTCCTGCCCCAGTTCAAAATCTGTAATCACAATATCAGACACCGCATCTATCGCCGTATTGTAAAATTCAAAGGTATCCGCCCCCGCCCCACCGGTTAACCTGTGATCGACACCCTCCTGTAAATTCGCCGCAATCCAGTCCGAACCTGTCCCGCCATCCACCTCACTGGTGTCACGACCGACCAAAATGAAATCATCCCCTGCATCGCCTGTGATCGTGTTGTGACCTTGGGAACCTTCAATTTGGTCATTACCCGCACCGCCAGAGATCTGATCATTGCCACCTCCGCCGATCAGATAATCATTTCCCGTGCCGCCGAATATTCTGTCATTTCCCGCACCGCCAAAAACAACATCATTGCCGCCGCCACCAGAAAGCACATTGTCGCCAATGTTGCCAAATATGACATCATGTCCACGACCGCCATAAAGCGTATCATTGCCGCCGCCGCCAAACAGATCATCATTTCCGCTTTCGCCATAAATCATATCATCGCCGCCGCCGCCATGTAGAGAATCATTCCCGCGGCCGCCATAAAGTGTGTCGTTGCCCTCACTGCCGGATAAATTGTCATGTCCGCGGCCACCATAAAGCGTGTCGTCACCTTCATTGCCGTGCAGCCCGTCATCGCCCAAACCGCCATAAATTGTATCGTGGCCGTCGCCACCATGCACCCTGTCATTCCCAAACCCGCTATAAAGTGTATCATTACCCCTGCGTCCAAAAACGGCATCATCACCACCGCCAGATATTATTGTGTCATCCCCATTCTCGCCGACAATGGTGTTGTAATCGCCCCCAGCGTCTGCACTATTTTCCACGGTTGATATCGCCTCCTCAATTGGGTCAATCGGGATAGATTTTACCAACACATTCATTTCAATACCGCCGTTCACACTCATTGTTATTCCACTTACAAATACTGCATAATTTGATGCGTTTAATCGGACCATTCGGTTCAAATTAGTAAAAAAGTGTGAATTTTTTGTTGCCGCAATTTTGAGCGCACCTGTGTTCTTGGGCCATTTGGCAATTCGCACCCAAAGGAATCAAAATCACCTGTAAATCGTTAAAGTTCAAAAGGTTGAACGATGATCATCCGCAACATTCAGAAAAGACGTAAAACCGGTGTCGCCTATGCAATTTCAAAACGCAGTTTGGCGCGGCACCGCTGCACAATCGCCCAGAAAAGATTGGACTAGGCGTGGTTTGGTAAACAAAGCCCGTGTATTCAACGGATTATCCACGGATCACGCCTTATCCGCCGCATTTATGGTCGCGCTTGATCAAAATCTTGGCTAAATTAGATGGGATATCTGCTCTGACACAATGCGAATAAAGGCCCCTGGGAATGCAAGACAACAAGACGGCACAGCCAATGGATGCGCAAACACGAGAGTGGCTTGCCGACCTTAATGACGTTGCCGAAGAGCGCGGATATTTTGAGCCCTTGGGCCAAGACCATTTTGCAGTCCTGACAGACGCCGCGCCGACCCTGCTGGTGACCTTTGAAACTATTGATGGCATTCGCAACGACACCGAAGATGAAATGCCGCTTGGCTTTGATCTGGTCTCGGAAAACGGCTGGTCCCATCTGGGTATCATTGCCAATGGCAACACTTGGTTTCGCGACAAGTCGGTTTATGGCTATTTCGACCGACTGGTGGACGACGGGTTCTTTGAGGATTTTGATCAGGTCATTTTCATGGGCTCGGGCATGTGCGGCTATGCAGCGGCTGCGTTTTCCGTTGTGGCCTCTGGCTGCACTGTTTTGGTTTACAACCCCGTTGCAACGCTTGACCCGCGGGTGACCGAGTGGGATCACCGTTTTGGCTCGATGCGGCGTGTATCGTTCACGGACCGGTATGGCTATGCGCCAGATATGATCGACGCTGCGGATCGGGCCTTTGTGTTTTATGATCCCGAGGAAGAGCTGGACGCGATGCATGCCGCCCTGTTCACCCGCCCGCATGTCACCAAAATGCGCACACGTCATCTGGGACGTCATATTTTGCAGGACATGATCCATATGGATATCTTGCAACCGCTGCTGGAAACCGCTGGTAAAGGCGGGGATATCGCGGTCCATTTCAACAGGCTGTTTCGGAACAGGCATGACTACTCGCCCTATTTGCGCCGCTTGTTAATGCGGCTTGAAGATGATGACCGCTGCATGTTGTCGGGACTGTTGTGTCGCAATGTTGTGAACCGCATGAAAGCACCGCGTTTCAGGCGTCGGTTGATCGAGATCGAAAAACAGCTGGATGATGCTGGTCGGGAACTGCCAAAGCTGCACAGTCGCGAAGCTGCTGAATAGAAATTCGGCACCAAAACGCGGTTTTTGGGAACTCTTAGCAATTTATTTATAATTATCATCAACTCTCCCCCTAGTGATCCGTTAGGGGGATATTATGATGCAAAACCAATTACCGGCTGATGAGCTGGCCCATGTCCGTGATGAAATCCGCATGTTGCGCACCCGTGAAGTGGCGTTGCGTAAGTGTTTTACAGAAGACTGCGATGACGGGCTATATGAGGGGTGCGAATTCGATGTGGTCGTGCGGATGCAAAAACGTTGCGTGCTGAACCAAAACCGCCTGCCAGCGGAAATTTTGAACGATCCTCAGTATTTCGACGTCAGATACGCACCAACTGTGCGGGTAAAGCCGCGTTCGCAGCCGCGTTTGCCGATGGACCTTTCCCAGTCCGGTGTCGATGGTCCAGCGGACAATTTCGACGTGATCGAGACTTGGACGTAACCGCCATAGGCGCCAAATTCCGTCGATTTGGCAAATAGGCGTGGCGTGGGGCTGTGGGATTGTGTAATCCAACCCTGTCATGACAAATCAAATCACCCTCACCCGCCCCGACGACTGGCACCTGCATTTGCGCGATGGCGCAATGTTGAACGCCGTATTGCCCGAAACCACCCGCCATTTTGCGCGCGCCATCATCATGCCCAATCTGGTGCCCCCCGTTGTCACCAGCGCGGATGCAGATGCCTACAAGGCGCGGATCATGGAAGCGGTGCCAGAGGGCGCAGATTTCACGCCGTTGATGACGCTCTATTTAACCGAAGACACTGACGCCGATGATGTGGCCGCCGCCCATGCCTCTGGCTTGATATCCGCCGTCAAATTGTACCCGGCGGGCGCGACCACGAACTCGGCCTCCGGTGTGGCCGATTTTGACAAGGTGCGTGGCGTGCTTGAGCGGATGGCCGAGATTGGTCTGCCGCTTTGTGTGCACGGCGAAGTAACCGATGCCGACATCGACATCTTTGATCGCGAGGCCGTGTTTATCGACCGCGTGCTGGACCCGATCCGGCGTAAAACCCCTGATTTGCGTGTGGTGATGGAACATATCACCACGTCCGATGGGGCAGACTATGTGAAAAGCGCCAGTAAAAACCTCGCCGCCACCATCACAACCCATCACCTTGTGATCAACCGCAACGACATTCTGGTCGGCGGCATCAAACCGCATTACTACTGCCTGCCTGTCGCCAAGCGCGAAAGCCACCGTCTGGCCCTGCGCGCTGCTGCGACATCAGGCGATACCCGTTTCTTCCTTGGCACTGACAGCGCCCCCCACACTGACCCAAACAAGCTCAGCGCTTGTGGCTGTGCTGGCTGTTTCACCGCCCCCAACACCATGCCGATCCTTGCGCATGTGTTTGAAGACGATGGTGCGCTGGACAAGCTAGAGGGTTTCACTTCACTGCACGGCCCCGCCTTTTACAGGCTCAAACCCAACACCACCAAATTGACCATGACCAAGGGCGGCGCGGCCCCGATGCCCGAAAAACTGATCACCGCCGAGGGCGAAGTCACCCTATTCGACCCTGGATTTGAACTCCAGTGGCAGGTCACGGCTTAGCCCCTCATTGTTCCAAAAATATCCGCGCCGCAGGCATAAAATCAAAAGGCACCAGACATGATCCCAACCACCTTCCCGCCCAAAGAAGAAATCGCCCGCCTGACAGCCCGTATGTTGCTCGAGATCAAGGCCGTGCATTTCAACGCCAAAGACCCCTTCACACTGGCCTCGGGTCTACCCAGTCCGACCTATATTGATTGCCGCACGCCGATTTCGCACCCACGTATCCGCTCGACCATGATGGATTTCATGGTCACCACCGTGATGCGCGACGCAGGATTTGAGGCCTTTGACAATATCGCCGGTGGCGAAACCGCAGGTATTCCCTTTGCCGCCCTTGTGGCCGAACGGATGGGTCTGCCGATGACCTACGTGCGCAAAAAACCAAAAGGCTACGGGCGTGGCGCGCGGATCGAGGGCGAAATGTCCGAAGGGCAAAATGTGCTGCTGGTTGAGGATCTGACGACGGACGGCGGCTCCAAACTGTCATTTGTAGATGCGATTCGCGAAACCGGCGCCAATTGCGCCCACACGGCGGTGATTTTCTATTACGACATCTTCCCCGAGACCGAAAAAACCTTGGGTGATCACGGCGTTACGCTGCATCACCTGTGCACTTGGTGGGATGTTTTGGCCGAGGCCAAGGCCAGCAAGGCCTTTGATAGTGCAACCTTAACCGAGGTCGAGAGCTTCCTCTCCGCCCCGCGGGCCTGGCAGGACGCGCGAAAATAATTCCGCGATAATTCGACGATTTAGATAAATGGGTGAAAGCGCCCACCAGATGTGGTATGCTTGGTCTATCCACAGGTTTATACAATTTGCTCCAACGACGGTGACCGATTACATAAATCGAGTGGGATTAATGGGTGAGACATGAACGAAATTGCGCCGATCAATACGGGAAATTCAGATCAAGAAGAGGCAGGCATCTCTGATGCAATGCCCCATAACGTCGAGGCTGAACAACAGCTGTTGGGCGCAATTCTGACCAACAATGACACCTATGATCGTGTCGCAGCCATCATCGGCCCGCAGCATTTCTACGAGCCCGTGCACAGTCGCATTTACGAAATCGCTTCCAGCCGGATTGCCAAAAACAATCTGGCCTCGCCCGTGACGTTGAAAGCCTTTCTTGAGGATGACGAAGGCCTGAAGGAACTCGGCGGTCCGGCGTATTTGGTACGCCTTGCGGGTGCCGCGATTTCTAGCTTTGCGGTGCGCGATTACGCGCAGATGATCTACGATCTGGCGATTCGGCGCGAATTGATGGGTCTTGGACGCAACATTGCCGACAAGGCCGCCAAGGTCGACATTGCATCTGAACCCAAAGAACAAATCGTCGAAGCTGAACAGGCGCTGTATGCGCTGGGTGAGCAAGGTCAGACCGACAGCGGTTTCCAGTCTTTCCTCAGGGCCGTGACCGATGCGGTAAACTCTGCCAACGCGGCCTATCAACGTGACGGTGACATGTCGGGGATTTCAACCGGCCTGATCGAAATGGACAAAAAACTGGGTGGATTGCACCCTTCGGATTTGTTGATTTTGGCGGGACGCCCCTCGATGGGGAAAACCTCACTGGCGACCAACATCGCCTATAACATCGCCAAGACCTATCAAAAGGGCATTCGGCATGATGGCACCGAGGGTGCTATCGCTGGCGGCGTTGTCGGGTTCTACAGCCTTGAGATGTCGGCAGAACAGCTGGCGGCGCGGATACTATCCGAAGCCTCGGAGATCCCCAGCGAGCAAATCCGCCGTGGTGACATGAACGAAGAGGAATTCCGCCGTTTTGTTGCGGCGGCCAAGCAGTTGGAATCCTGCCCGCTGTTTATCGACGACACCCCCGCCCTGCCCATCAGCCAATTGGCGGCCCGCGCACGCCGTTTGAAACGCACCCACGGATTGGACGTGTTGATGGTGGACTATTTACAACTGGTGCGCCCCGCCACGGCCAAAGACAGCCGCGTGAACGAGGTTTCCGAAATCACGCAAGGGTTAAAGGCCATCGCCAAGGAATTGGAAATTCCGGTGATTGCGCTGTCGCAGTTGTCACGTCAGGTGGAAAACCGCGAAGACAAACGCCCGCAGCTGTCGGATCTGCGTGAATCGGGCTCGATCGAGCAAGACGCGGACGTCGTCATGTTTGTGTACCGCGAAGAATACTACAAAGAACGTGAAAAACCGGGCGACCACGAGTTGGAAAAAATGGCCGCTTGGCAGGCCGAAATGGACCATCTACATGGCCGCGCCGAAGTGGTGATTGGCAAGCAACGTCACGGCCCAATCGGCCACGTTGAATTGTCGTTCGAAGGCCAGTTCACCCGCTTTGGTAACCTGGTCCAGCCCTGGCAAGAACAGGGCGACGGCGAAGACAGCTTTTAAAAGCAGGGCCAATCAGTTTTACCCCACGGGCATGAATACCATCACGCGAGCAAATCGCTTGATGTTGCGCTAAATCTTAGACGGCCCAAATCGGCTGTGTCGCACTGCGCCCTAAGACGCCCCCCGCACCCGCGGCGGCAACAGAGCCTCGACTATTTTTCAGGTTTTTTAAAGGGGTGAACCATCTGCTTAAAGTACCCTTTGGGCACCCCGCCCCCTGCCACACCATATTTCTTTGGCCACGCACCTTTGGGCAAATGGTGGGTGCCAAACAACCAATCGAGCAGCGGGAAATGCGTGGCGTAATTGATATCAATTGCCGCCCGCTCCGAGCCGTGATGCCAATGGTGAAACCGTGGCGTCACCAGAAACCGCTCAATAAGGCTAAAATTCACCCCCAGATTGGAATGGATGAACGATGAATAGAAATAAACAATCATCAGATAGACCTGTATGGCCTCGGGTTTGAACCCCAAGGTGAAGATCGGCACAGCCGTCAGGCCACGCAATACCGCGATTTCAAGGAAATGCATGCGCGCGCCGGCAAGCCAGTCCATGCTTTGCGTCGAATGATGAATCGAATGGAACCGCCATAAAAATGGGAATGTGTGAAACGCGCGATGCACCCAATACTGCACAAAATCAGTCGCCACCATGATGACAACGACCTGCACCCAAAATGGCAGTGCTACGATTGTGGCAATCACCCCGGACATATCGACTATTTCATTCACCAAAATGGAGGGGCCCATGGTCAGGAATGACAATATTTGCACCAACATCGAAGAGACCAGATAGTAAAACATGTCCTCCTGCCATTCAGGGCGAAACACGGTTTGCTCTTTTTTGTAGGGCAGGAAACGCTCTAGCGGAACAAACAAGAACCCGATGAACAACACGTTGACAATAAAATAATCCAACCCGAAATATAACGCCTGGGTCTCTTGTCCCACCGCCGTCGCGGGCATGCTCCCCAGCAAGGAAGCCACCAGAGAAATTAGCAACCCAGTCCAGCCCAGCACCTTGTTCCGGCTTAGTAGAATACTGATCAAGGCAAAAACGTAGCCCAGCAAAAGGACCACACGTAAAAACACGGTCACATAACCGCTTTCATGGATCATCGCCAACTCGGGCATGGTAAAAGTTTGCGGAAAAAATCGAACCATAACGATCAACAGCCCGGCCAACCCAGCCAAAATGGACCCTGACCCAGACAACCAGCCGCTGCCCAAGGGGCGGGAATGGCGTGGTTTTTCCAATTCGTTTTTGATTTCTTCAATAATACTCATACAAATCACCTTTTCCTTACAGCTCAAACGCCGCGCTTTGCTCAACCTTCAACAAATACTGCCCCGAATCCAGCCAGAAATGTCTCAAGCCCTGACATTTATCTTGACCTTATCGCCACAGCCGTCAAAACCCCCCTATGGGTAGTGCAAATTTAACAATTGATTTAGATGCGATCGTCGCCAATTGGCGCGCGCTTGATGCAATGACAAATTGCGAAACCGCCGCCGTGGTCAAGGCCGATGGCTATGGTTTGGGGGCCGAACGTGTGGCCAAAGCGCTGGCGCAGGCTGGTGCGCGGCGCTTCTTTGTGGCGGTGGCCGAAGAAGGCGCTGCGGTGCGCAATGCTTTGGGACCAAACGCCGATATTTTGGTGTTTGGCGGCCATATGCGTGGCGACACCGATATGATCAATGATCTGTATCTTACACCAATGCTGAATTCGCTGGATCAGTTGACCCGCCATTTTGAGGCCCTGCCAAACGCACCCTTTGGCATTCAATTGGACAGCGGCATGAACCGTCTGGGCATGGAATCACCGGAATGGGACGCGGTGCGCGACATTGTTGCCTCGCAAGGTCCTGTGCTGGTGATGAGCCATCTGGCCTGTGCTGATACGCCCGATCACGCGATGAACCGTCAACAACTGGCCCGTTTTCGCGCCATGACAGACGACATGACGGCGCCGCGCTCGCTGGCGGCCACTGGCGGCATTTTACTTGGCCCCGAATATCATTTTGATCTAACGCGCCCGGGCATCGGTCTTTATGGCGGCCTGCCTTTTGCCGATGCGCAACCGGTGGCATCCCTGTCGCTGCCGGTGATCCAGACCCGTGATCTGGTGGCTGGCGAAACGGTTGGCTATGGCAATACATGGACCACCAACACCTCGGCGACCATCGCGACGCTGTCGGGCGGCTATGCCGATGGGTTAATGCGCGCGCTTGGCAATGGGGCGACACTATGGGCCAATGACATCGCCTGCCCGCTGGTGGGTCGCGTGTCTATGGACCTGATCACAGTCGACATCAGTCACCTGCACGAGGTGCCACGTCATCTGGATATCCTTGGCCCGCTACAAACCGTTGATGCCTTGGCCGAGAAGGCCGGCACCATTGGATATGAGATCCTGACCTCATTGGGCCCGCGCTACACACGGCGTTATTCCGGCGGTTTTGCGCAATGAACCTGCTGGCCCCTATTGCCCTGATCGGGCGCAATACGATGGGTATCTTGGCCGCCATTGGCCGAATTGCGATCTTTTTCGTTCAAACCCTCAGCCATATCGTCCGCCCGCCGTTCTATTTTAAAGAATTCGGTCACGCCTTGCTGACCATCGGCTATTTCAGCCTGCCCGTTGTGGGCCTGACCACGTTTTTTACAGGTGGCGCACTGGCGCTGCAAATCTATGCAGGCGGGGCGCGGTTTAACGCGGAATCCGTGGTGCCCTCGATTGTGGCGATTGGCATGGCGCGTGAACTGGGGCCGGTTTTGGGCGGCTTGATGGTGGCGGCGCGGGTTGCGTCGTCTATTGCAGCCGAAATCGGCACCATGAAGGTAACTGAGCAGATTGACGCGCTGGTGACGCTTTCGACCCACCCGATGAAATATCTGACGGTGCCGCGGGTATTGGCCGCCACCATAGCGGTGCCGTTTTTGATCGCGGTAGGTGACAGTATCGGCATCATGGGCGGCTATATTGTCGGGGTCAGCCGGTTGGATTTCAACGCGGCGGTTTATCTGCACAACACCATAGGCTTTTTAGAAAGCTGGGACGTGGTTTCGGGCCTGATCAAGGGGGCCGTGTTTGGATTTATCGTGGCGCTTATGGGCTGCTATTACGGCATGAATTCCGAGCGTGGCGCACAAGGGGTGGGTCATGCAACAAAATCGGCAGTGGTGGCGGCCTCGATCCTGATCCTTGCCTCCAATTACCTTCTCACAGAATTGTTTTTCTCCGCATGATTACGCTTGATAATGTCCATAAGGCCTTTGGGGCCAACAAGGTTTTGCAGGGCGTCAACCTGAGCATACCGCGTGGCGAAAGCATGGTGATTATTGGCGGCTCTGGCACCGGTAAATCGGTGGCGCTCAAGTCCATTCTGGGGCTGGTGACACCGGACAGCGGCACCATCACGGTGGATGGGCAGGACGTCACCCATGTTGAGCGCGACGCGTTTTTGGCACGGTTTGGCATGCTGTTTCAGGGCGGTGCATTGTTTGACAGTCTAACGGTTTGGCAAAACGTCGGCTTTCGCCTGCTGCGTGGCTCGCTAAAACGCCCGATGGACGAGGCCCGTGAAATTGCGATTGAAAAGCTGCGTCGCGTTGGGCTGAAGCCCGAAGTGGCGGATCAGTTTCCTGCCGAATTATCCGGCGGGATGCAAAAACGGGTTGGTCTGGCCCGCGCCATTGCGGCCGAGCCGGAAATAATCTTTTTCGATGAACCCACAACGGGGCTGGACCCGATCATGTCCGGCGTGATTAACGAGCTGATCCGTGAAATCGTGGTTGAAATGGGCGCGACGGCCATGACCATCACCCATGATATGTCCTCGGTGCGCGCCATAGCCGACAAGGTGGCGATGCTGCACGACGGGGTGATCCAATGGACCGGCCCTGTGGGCGATATGGATGACAGTGGTAACCCCTATCTGGATCAATTCATCCATGGCCGCGCTGAGGGGCCAATAGAGGCGGTTCGCTAGGTATTGTTGCTTTAAGGGAAACAATCTACGGCTTACTGGCTGCATTCGCCCGAATATTCCCCCTTAACGGTTAACTGATTCTAAACTAGTATTAACAGCTGTGAACTCGGCCCATTTCTGCTGCTGGTGCGGGCCTGTGATGATTTCTGGGGGAAGTATATTATGTCTAATTCAACGGCTGCCTATTGGGGCAGCATCCAAAATGCATTTCAACGCGTAACTTTATTTGCGATCTGGGTCTTGGCGATCTCGATGAGTGTTCTGTGCCTTGGGGCGGCTTTGGGCCTGTTGCCTTGGCTGGAACTCACCGCCAGCGTCAACGGGGCTGCGATTGCCAACGCGGGCATGGTTGCCCAGCTCGGGTTCACCTTTTTCTGTCTTGCACTGTTGTTTTTCCTGCCAACCAACAACCGCGTTATGCAGTTGGAAAAATCCCACCGCAATTTTCACGTCAGCATGGAGGACGTCGCCAAAGCCTATGCGATCAGCCATGAGGGCGACCGTGCCGGACTGTTCAAAATCGGGTCCGAATTTGATTCCGTGCGCGAACGGATTGCCCATCTGCGCGATCACCCCGATCTGGTGACGCTTGAGCCCTCAGTGTTGGAGGTGGCCGCCCAAATGAGCCACGAGGCCCGCGATTTGGCCGAGGTTTACAGCGCTGAACGGGTTGAGCGCGCCAAAACTTTCCTGAAACAACGCCAGCAAGAGGTTGATACCTTTCAGGAAAATCTGCGCATTGCACATCAAACAACGGGCGAGTTGAAAAACTGGCTGTTGCAGGTCGAGGTCGAAGAAGGCCTGATCGAGCGTCAGTTGGACAGTTTGCAAGCCGATTTATTTGAAATCTTACCCGAACTTGGCTTCGATCTGGATCAGAGCGAGAGCACTGCCACAGACGTTAGCGGAGACGCCAATGTTGTGTCCCTGCCCGCCAAATCAGCCAAGCCCGCCGAATAGCCCTAGGGCCATTTTTTGTCGGTTCAAGGATTGTGAAGCATAAATCCGCACCTTAAATGAAAGGCAGGGCAATGTGATGCCCTGTCAAATGGGACGGATTT
>DEIK01000095.1:0-287 GCA_002352425.1 Rhodobacteraceae bacterium UBA2776 | reverse complement strand
CCGATGTTACAGGCTGGATTGATGGGCGGGATGATGCCCTATTTCTTTGATCTCAACGAAATATCGGTGATCACGGGGTTACAATCCCTTTGGGCGTCGGATGTGTTTTTGGCACTGCTGGTCACATTTTTCGCGATTTTTGCACCCTATTTGAAAACCCTTGGTTTGGCGCTGATCCACTTCAATCTGCTGCATCGCAAGGTGTTGCCGGTGTTACATTTGCTGGGAAAACTGGCGATGGCCGACATTTTCCTGATCGCCCTCTATTTGGTCGTGGGCAAAGGGGT
>DEIK01000114.1 GCA_002352425.1 Rhodobacteraceae bacterium UBA2776 | reverse complement strand
CCACCGCCAACCGCCTTTAGCAGCACCGGAAAGCCCATTTCGCGCACTTCAGCGGCGATTTCATCAGGGTCGGATTTGGCACCCGCCGCGCCGGACAGCACCGGAACATTGGCGGCAATTGCGGCCTCTTTTGCGCTGGCCTTGTCACCAAAGCGGTCCAGCGTTTCGGCCGTCGGGCCGACAAAAACCATGCCTGCGGCCTCGACCGCATTGGCAAAATCCGGGTTCTCGGCCAAAAATCCGTAACCGGGGTGAATGGCATCCGCGCCGGCCTGTTTGGCAGCCGCAATCACGGCGTCGATTTTCAGATAGCTTTCAGATGCCGGACCAGCCCCGATCAGGATCGAGCGGCCAATTTCACGCACATGCAGCGCATTCGCGTCTGCCTCTGAGTGGACACCAACAGGGGTGATGCCCAGATCACGCGCGGTGCGGGCAATACGGCAGGCGATTTCGCCACGGTTGGCAATCAGTAATGTTTTGATTTGCATGATACTATCCTTACATCCGGAACACGCCGAAATTGGTTTCAACCTTGGGTCGTCGTGAGGCCACGTCCAGCAGCAGGGCCAGAACATCGCGGGTTTCGCTGGGGGCAATCACATTGTCGATCCACATATTAGAGGCGAAGTTGTAGCAGTCCTGAAACGCTTCAAAATCTTTGCGAACCGGCTCTTTAAAGGCCTCTTCTTCTTCGGCCGTCCATGTTTTACCATCGCGTTCATTGATCCGCGTGCGCACCTGCGCCAACACGCTTGCGGCCTGTTCCGGCCCCATCAAAGCAGAGCGCCCCGAGGGCCACATAAACATCGCATCCGGTTGGAACGGACGGCCAAGCATGGCCAGATATCCAGCCCCGTAAGAGCCGCCGGTGATCACCGAATATTTCGGGACACGCGCCGAGGACATCGCTGTAATCATCTTGGCACCAGCTTTGGCGATGCCGGCCTGCTCGGCCTCGCGGCCAACCATAAATCCGTTTACATCCGCCAAAAATACCAGCGGTATATCGCGCTGCACACAAAGGTTGATGAAATGGGTCGCCTTGAGCGCTGATTCAACAAATAGCACACCGGTGTTGGCAATAATGCCCACCTCATGGCCGTGAATCCGGCCCCAACCCGTCATTATGGTGTCGCCATAAAGCGGCTTGAATTCGTGAAACGAGCTGTCATCCACCAACCGGGCAACGATTTCGCGGTTGTCGGTTGGCACCTTCGGATCGCGGCTGACGATGCCGTTGATTTCTTCAATCGGATAGGCCGGAGGAAGGCTGGCAACGGGGGTTTTGCGCGGTTTGGATGCCTCGCCCAGATGCGAAACAATCTCACGGGTGATCGCAAGCGCGTGCGCATCGTCTTCGGCCAAATGGTCGGTGACGCCTGAAACCGAACTGTGCATTTTACCACCGCCCAGCGTTTCGGCATCGACCTCTTCACCGGTTGCGGCAAAGGTCAGCTCCGGCCCGCCAAGATACATAAAGCCCTGACCACGCACGATCACCACCTCGTCACAGAGCGACGGAATATATGCGCCGCCCGCCGTGCAGGGGCCCATGACCACCGCAACTTGAGGAATGCCGTCGCCCGACATGCCCACCTGTTGGTGGAAAATCGACCCAAACTGGCCTTCATCGGGGAAAATATGCGCCTGTTCGGGCAGGAACCCGCCGCCGCTGTCAACCAGCGTGACCACCGGCAGACGATTTTGCCATGCGATGCGCTGCGCGCGGACGTGTTTTTTGGCGGTCAGGCCGAAATAGGTGCCGCCTTTGACCGTCGCATCATTGGCGATGATCATGCATTGACGGCCTTCGATCACCCCGATTCCGGTGATGATCCCCAGCGCCCGGAGGCACGCCATCATATTTGCCAAGCGCCGCCAGATCACCCAATTCCAGAAATGGAGTGCCCGGGTCGACAAGCCGCTCGATCCGCTCACGCGGGAGCATTTTGCCGCGCTTAACATGAAGGTCACGCGCTTTTTGGCTGCCGCCGATACGTTGTGCGCGGCGCAGCTCGTGCAATTTTTCAATCAGCTGATCGTAATGCGCATCATTGGCGCGAAAATCATCCGAGCCGGTGTTCAGGGTTGTTTTTAACTGGGTCATGACAGGTCCGGAAACTCTCTGAGGGTTAGGGCAACTTTGGCAGCGCCAGGTTTTTCAAATGTGTTGGCGGCANNGGTAATATCGGCCTTGAATACCAGGGCATCGCGCAGGCGGGTTTCAAGTTGGGCTTTCAACGCGGCGTCATTGGCGGGGTCACATGCGGCCCCACGTTCAACGATAACTTTCAGCGCGCCTTGGGTGGTGTGGCCGTCAAAATCGGCGACAACGCGCATGATCCCGTTGGTCTCAGGTATCATATCGTTAACGATGCTGTGGATCGCGGAGGGAAAAACATTGGCCCCGCGCACGATCAACATATCATCCGTGCGCCCGACGCAGCGGATTTTCGGCCCCGTGCGCCCGCAACTGCAAGTCGTGCCCAGAACCTCGATAAAATCACCCGAGCGGAACCGCAACACTGGGCTGGCCTGACGGGTGATGGCG
>DEIK01000083.1:4189-24639 GCA_002352425.1 Rhodobacteraceae bacterium UBA2776 | reverse complement strand
ACCAGCGCGCTCAACAGCTGAGATGTGTACAAACACGTCTTTGCCGCCGTCGTCAGGTGCGATGAAGCCGAAGCCTTTAGTAGTGTTAAACCATTTTACGGTGCCAGTAGCCATTCCCGTATCTCCTTAAGTAGTATCACCGCCCGCGTCATGCAGCGGCTTGGTGCAGCAGTCTTTTAACATCGTCCGGCTGCTTAGGTAAGGAGGCGGGTAGAAGGAAGTCTGTCGTCACACGGAATACATGGGGGCAATCCCCTTGCATTACAAGCATTTCTTTCAAAACACTGTATTTTGGCAACATTTTGCGCAGACTTATATGTGGCCCGAACGGGCGGGCCACACGATCTTGTTCGCGCTAATAAAGCTAGTCGACCAGCTTTAGTTCGCCAGCACTGGCACGCCCATCGCGTCCCTCGACCATTTCATACGAAATTTTTTGGTCGTCAGCCAAGCCAGTCATGCCCGCCGCTTCAACCGCGGAAATGTGCACAAACACATCGTTGCCGCCATCTTCAGGTGCAATAAACCCGAAACCTTTTGTTGTATTAAACCATTTTACGGTGCCAGTTGCCATCCGTCTTCTCCGTCATTTAATCCCCCCGTCAGCGAAATTGCTGAGAGGTCGCGCAGCCAGTCTCCAGTCTATCGGCTGCCCAAATACATGGACGGACGTCAAGAAACCTGTTGTCACGGCCAAAATCGTAAGGCGTTTTTTTCAAAAGGCAAGAAAAATGCGCTCGCGCTTGGTAACGCTCTGATTATAGTGAGGGTGAAATCCGGGGGTGAAAATGAAAATTTACGGGCTAAAGAATTGTGACACTTGCCGACGCGCGCTAAAGGAATTGCGCGCGGCAGGGCATGACGCGGTGCTGATAGATGTGCGCATTGACGGTATCTCGCCTGAAATCCTGGAACGGTTGTTTTCGGTGTTTGGTCAGGACCTTGTGAACAGGCGTTCAACCACCTGGCGAGGTCTGAGCGAAGAAATGCGCGGTGGTGAACCGCTGGCATTGATGATAGCGCATCCAAGTCTGATGAAACGGCCGGTGGTTGTCGAGGGCGGTGGATTTATGACCCTTGGCTGGGGCAAAGAACAACAGGAACAGTGGAGATTAAAAAATGCGTAATGCAGCATTGATATTGGGGATCATTGGCGGCGTGGTCGGAATGATCGTCGGCTTTTTCAGCTATGGCTACACGGAATTTGTGGATTGGTTTGGCA
Source organism: Rhodobacteraceae bacterium UBA2776 (assembly GCA_002352425.1). GTDB lineage: Bacteria > Pseudomonadota > Alphaproteobacteria > Rhodobacterales > Rhodobacteraceae > Profundibacter. The sequence continues at coordinate 23,417 of DEIK01000083.1, read as the reverse complement.
ATGAGGTGCCTGACGTGTTGGAACAGGTGGACAACGTCGGCTTGATCCGGTTCATGGCGCTGTTCGCACCATTGTTGGCCATTGCCGGCGGCGCGATGGCAAAGTCGCGGGCGATGATTGGCGGAGCGCTGATGTTGCTGTCAGCGGCGGGCATGTACTACGCGTTTCGCTTTAATGCCTTTACCATGTTCCCAATCGCCATGTGCGGGCTTGGCGGGGTTTTAGCATTGGCCGCGACGAAACCGGACGAACACTAAGCAAATACGCCGCCCCAGATTGGAGGCGGCGCAATAGGTATTTAGGCAAGAAAACGGGTTAAACGGCGCGCGTCAAGAGGCGGTCGACCGAAAACGGTCCTGCCCCGCGTGTCACAAGGATCAACAGCACCGTGACCCAGAACAGCCGTTGATCCATGATCACCCCATCTGACAGACGGTCGAACCAGACTCCGTATTTTTCAATATCGTGTCCGACGACATCCGTTATGCTTTGGACGATGATAAAGCCGATCATGCCAACGGCTGCCAGACGGGTGAAAAGCCCGATCACAATCAACAGCGGCAGCACAAATTCAGCCCAGGTTCCGGCCAACGCGACCAACCACTGAAAGCCGGACATGGCCTCATCGTCGTAGCCCGCGGCCTCAAAGGCTTTGGGGAATATCTGACCATAGGCGCGCGAGATATCCAAAAAGCCAAAGACCCCTTCGCCGATTTTCAAACGGGCCGAATTCCAAAAGTAGATCAACAATGTGGCGGCAAAGGTGAAGCGGGCCAAAGTGGGCAGGAACCACGGGGCCAGCATGTTTTCCAGCCTGGAAAAAATGGAATTGTGCAGTGTTATCAGCGCGTTCATGGTATTATCCCTTTTGATGTTCTTCTACTTTTATAAGTGCGCCACCGGCAAGGAGTAGACCTAGAACCGTGGTGAAATCGAAATCATCCGATGCGGCCGATGCGGTTTTCAACGCCTCGCCCAATGGTGTTCCAATCAACAGTGCGGCGACAAACGCGCCGCCGCCTGCTGGCAGCGCAGTGACTGCGGGGTCATACTCGGGGCGGGTGATCAACACGTCTTCAGCCTGCATCACGGGGGGCGTGGCGTTTGGGGTGCTGTTGGCGTGATAGAGCGACGCGGCGGGCCAGTTTGACCGGATCAAATGCACGGATGGTGCCAAATGCAGACGGGCCAAAAGCAAATCATCCGGCGCGATGGATTGCAGCACCTGCGGGTCAATCGGCATGGTGTCAGCGGCGTGGTAGCTGCGCGTCAAGGCCAGTTCGATCCGCGCAACATCCGGTAGGTAGCCCAGATGCGCGACTGGCTCAAAACTGTCCAGGAAGGCAGGCATTTGCGCACCATAACGCATCAAAACTGGGCTGCTGGGGGCGTGCTGGCGCAGGAAAACACCGGCCATTGCTTTGAAGAATTCGTCGCCGACCAAGGTGCGGACAACCGGGAACGTCACTTCAAGGGCTTCGGACAGGCTGACGGCGACGTTGTTGCGATAGACTGAAAACCGTTTTTGCGCGGGTGCTCCATCTGGGTTGCACAACCCGTTCGGCACCGGCAATCCGGCGTCAAAGATCGCGTTTTTGAAATCACTTTGCTTGACGCTCATGATGTGACCTTGTCCAAAATTTGCGTTGCACGGGTCGCCTCGGCGGCCAATTCAGGCCATGGCGGCACGTTTGCATCCCATTCAATCAACGTGGGGCGCGGGCCGGATTTGCCCAAGGTGTAATCAAACAGTGCCCAGACCGGATCAACCACCTCGCGTCCATGGCTGTCGATCAACAACACTTCGCCCGCGTCATCAACATCTTCGTCGTGGCCACCAAGGTGAAACTCACCGACATGCTCCAATGGAAAGGCGTCGATATAATCAATCGCACCAATTTTCAGGTTGTTGGCCGAAATGAACACGTTGTTGATGTCCAGCAACAGGCCGCAGCCGGTACGCTTGACCACTTCGGCCAGGAAATCGACTTCGGACAGGGTGGATTCAGCAAAGGCCAGGTAGGAAGATGGATTTTCAAGCAACATTTTGCGCCCCAGCACGTCTTGCACTTGGGCAACGTGGTCGGCAACGCTGCTTACGGTGGCTTCGGTGTAGGGCAGCGCGATCAGATCGTTCAGATAGGCCCCGTCATGGGTCGACCAAGCCAGATGTTCAGAGAATGAGGCCGGGTTCAGCCAATCGCACAGGTGTTTAAGCCGTTTCAGGTGATCCACATCCAGCGGATCGTTGCCACCGATCGACAGGCCAACACCATGCACGGAAATCGGGAATTGTTCGGCCAGATGGCGCAATTGGGCCAGCGGTCGACCGCCATCCCCCATGTAGTTTTCAGCGTGGACTTCCAACCATTCAACTGCGCCCGCATCTTCCATGATGTCTGCAAAATGCTGTGGTTTATATCCAACGCCGGGACGATTTGGCAGGGTCTCAAATTTCGCGAGGTTCGTATCAAGCATGGAATACACCCTGTTTCAGATAGAAAAATGGCGCCTTCACACGGCGTGCAAAGGCGCCAGATCAGGATTTAGGAAGGTAGATCGCGCTTCAATTCTTCCATTGAACCCATGCGGCCTTCTGGCAATTCCATGCTGGCGCAAGTGCCGGCTGGAACCAATGTGAAGGCGTTACCTTGGTAATCAACAGTCGATGTGCCCGCACATGTTGTGCCAGCGCCTGCTTTACAGTCATTTTGGCCGGCCAGCGAAACGCCATAGCATTTTTCTTTGGCAGCAGCGGCAGCTGGAACAGTTGATGTGGCGGTCAGGGCAGCGGCAATAGCGCCAGCAACGGCAAGGGATTTTACGTGGTAAGACATGTGGGATGATCCTTCTGTTACGATTACGTGTGCCGCGGGTTTGCGACATAGGGAACCATAAGATCAGGGGGGCGTTACAAGCCACTCACATCGGCGTGTGTAACGGCGGCGTTATATATTGTTAGTGTTTTGGGCTGGTTTTGGCTCAATTTAAGGCGAATCCGCCTTCCTGCGCTGGAATGTTACAGCGCAGGAGGGCAAAATGTTACAGTTTAGGCTTACGCCATTAGGCCAGATCAGGCGCTTTGGCCTCGACCGACAGAGATGTTACAGCCTCGTCCATTGTTACGACCGATGTGCGTTTGTCTCCAAGGCGGCGCACGGAAACTGTGCGCTCCTCGACTTCGCGCATCCCAACAGCCAAGATCGCAGGCACTTTGGCCAAGCTGTGTTCGCGGACCTTGTAGTTGATCTTTTCATTGCGCAAATCAGCTTCGGCACGCACGCCAGCGGCGTTTAGGGCGGCAACCACTTCAAGCACATAGTCATTGGCATCCGTAATGATCGAGGCCACGACGACCTGACGCGGAGCCAGCCAGAACGGCAGTTTACCCGCGTGGGATTCGATCAAGATGCCGATGAACCGCTCGAATGATCCCAGCGTTGCGCGGTGCAGCATGACGGGGCGGTGTTTGGCACCGTCTTCGCCGATATAATTTGCATCCAGCCGTTCGGGTAGCACGAAATCCACCTGATGGGTGCCGCATTGCCAATCGCGACCAATCGCATCGGTCAAAACAAATTCCAGTTTGGGACCGTAAAACGCCCCCTCGCCCGGATTCAACACAGGCTCATAGCCAGCCGCTTTGGTCGCGGACAACAACGCCGCTTCGGCTTTGTCCCAGACCTCGTCCGATCCGGCACGCAATTCGGGGCGGTCGGAAAACTTGACGATGAAGTTTTCGAAACCCAAATCTTTGTAGGTTGTAGACAAGAATTCAATGAACTTGATGGTTTCGGATTCGATCTGATCTTCGGTGCAAAAGATATGTCCGTCGTCCTGCGTAAACCCGCGCACCCGCATGATACCGTGCAAGGCACCAGATGGCTCGTAGCGGTTGCATGAGCCAAACTCGGCCATGCGCAGCGGCAGATCGCGATAGGATTTCAGACCTTGATTGAAAATCTGGACGTGGCAGGGGCAGTTCATGGGCTTAAGCGCATTCACCGCTTTTTCACGCGCATGTTCCTCGTCGACTTCAACGATGAACATATGCTCTTGGTATTTTTCCCAGTGCCCCGAAGCCTCCCACAGTTTGCGATCCACGACCTGTGGCGTGTTGACCTCGACATAACCGCCATCGTTTTGGCGGCGGCGCATGTAGTCCTGCAGTTCGGTGTAGATACGCCACCCGTTGGGGTGCCAGAAAATCTGGCCCGGCGCTTCTTCTTGCATATGGAACAAATCCATTTCACGGCCCAGCTTGCGGTGGTCACGTTTGGCGGCCTCTTCCAGCATGATCATGTGCTTTTTCAGATCATCCTTGTTTTGAAACGCCACGCCGTAAATCCGTTGCAACATGGCGCGATCGCTGTCGCCACGCCAATAGGCACCCGCGATCGACATCAGCTTGAAGGCATCACCCGGCACTTGGCCTGTGTGTTGCAAATGTGGTCCGCGACACAGATCTTGCCATTCGCCATGCCAGTACATGCGCAAAGGCTCGTCCCCCGGAATGGCGTCGATCAGCTCGACCTTATAAGGCTCGTCATTGTCCTTATAAAACTGCACAGCGCGCTCGCGCTCCCAAATTTCGGTGCGCACGGTGTCGCGTTTATTGATGATCTCTTTCATCTTTTTCTCGATCACCGCCAGATCTTCCGGGGTAAAGGATTCCTCGCGATCAAAATCGTAATACCAACCGTCTTTGATCACCGGACCAATCGTCACCTGCGTATCAGGCCACAGCTCTTGCACAGCGCGCGCCATGATGTGGGCGCAGTCGTGGCGGATCAATTCAAGCGCGGGTTCCGCATCTTTCATGGTGTTGATGGCAATGCTCGCATCCTCAGTGATCGGCCATTGCATATCCCAATGCTCGCCATTCACAGTCGCTGAAACGGCTTTCTTGCCAAGGGAGGATGAGATGCCACTGGCGATTTCGGCGGGCGTGATACCAGCGTCAAAGTCGCGTTTATTGCCATCGGGAAAGGTGAGTGAGATTTGGGCCATCTTGGCGATCCTCGTCAGTTTGGCGCCTACCAAGCGCCCGGTTGCGGGTTATGTTCGATGGTTTTTCGCGCTTTGGCGGCCGCTTGTCAACGCCTAAGACGCTGGCGATATTGCGATGGCGACAGACCCGTGTGTCGTTTGAACAATTTGCGGAATGCATTGACGTTCTCATAGCCGACCGCATAGGCGATTTGGTCGATGGCAGCATTGGTGTTTTCCAGCCCGCGTTGGGCGGATTGGATGCGCAGATGTTGCACATAGGCCAGCGGGGTGTGGCCTGTTGCGCGCTCAAAACGGCGCAGGAATGTGCGCTCGGTCAGGGCGACGGTGCGGGCCAGTTCCGAGATGCGGATCGGGGCGGTAAAGGTGCGCTCGATCAGGGCTTGGGCTTGGGTGATGGGGTCATCGCCGTGCTGGATCGGCGGGGTGAAGGCGCTGTAATAGCGTTGTTCGCGCCGCCCCGTGTCGACCACGAAATGCCGCCCGACTTCGCGCATAATTTCGGGACCACAGAGTTGGCTGATCAATTCCAACGCCAGATCCACCCATGATAACAGGCCCCCTGCCGTGATGATGCGCCCGTCATGAATCAGAATTTCGCCGATGTCGACTGTGGCGTTTGGCACGGCATCGCGCAAGGTTTGCTCCAACGCCCAATGGGTCGTGACGCGATGCCCCTCAAGCAAACCAGCCGCGCCCAAATAGAATGCACCCGCACAGGCCGAGGCCATGACACTGCTTTCCTCACAATTGCGCAGCCATAGCGTCACCGTTTTGGACGGGGTCAAATATCGGGTATTGCCAAAGGCGGGCGGCAAGATCACCGCTTTCACTGGCACATCGGGCAGCGCCTTGGCCGTGACTGTGGTCAACGTGATCAGTTCGCGATCCTCACGTTCAAGCAAGCGCACTGTGTGGGTGAACATTTCCTGCAAGCCCGCAACAGCCGCCCTAGATGCTCCTGGGTAATCAACTAAGATTATGTCCGTCATGTTTTGTCCGATATGGCGCGCTTTATGTCAGATGTGACACTACCTCATTTCGCCCAGCACCTGCAAGTTCCATACAGAATCAAATTTCAGGGAGTCAAAACAATGACACGCACCGCTTTGCTCATCATAGATCTACAAAACGACTATTTCGAGGGTGGAAAATTCACCCTGTCCAAAACCGATGCGGCCGCAGACAATGCCGCCCGTATCCTTGCGGCATTTCGCAACGCTGGCCTGCCCGTGATCCACATCCGCCACGAAATTTTGCGCAAGCCCGCGCCATTTTTCGCACCAGGCACTGAAGGGGCACAAATTCATGCAAGCGTCGTCCCTGCCCCAAATGAACCTGTGATCACCAAGAACTTCCCCAACAGCTTTCGCGACACCGATTTGCAAATACAATTGCAAGCGCTTGGCATCACCGACCTTGTGATCACCGGCGCAATGAGCAATTTCTGCATCGACGCCACCACCCGTGCCGCTGCCGACCTAGGCTATGGCTGCACCGTGGCGCATGACGCCTGCGCCGCACCTGATTTGGATTTTGACGGTGTCGCCGTGCCTGCGGTTCAAGTCCACGCTGCCTTTATGGCTGCCCTTGCGATGGGGTACGGCGCGATTTTGCCGAGCAAAGATGTGATTGCAGGATTGTCGAACTGACACAGCCCGCCTATGCTCCGAGGTGACAAACCAAGGGGCAAAACCGTGACAAGACCAAGCTATTTTGAATGCAAAAACGGGCGACGCATCGCCTATCACCAAACAGCGGGCGACACGCCCGGCGTGGTGTTCTTGGGCGGCTTCAAATCCGACATGGAGGGCACCAAAGCCATCCACCTTGAAGACTGGGCGCGCGCGCAAGGCCGCGCATTCTTGCGGTTGGATTATTCCGGTCATGGCCAATCCTCTGGCGACTTTGAGGAGGGTTGCATTGGAGAATGGGCTGAAGATGCTTTTGCGGTGATCGACGCCGTTTGCGAAGGTCCGCAGGTGTTGGTCGGCTCCAGCATGGGGGGCTGGATCGCGCTGCTGACCATCAAACGTATGCCCGATCGTATTGCGGGGTTTGTCGGCATCGCCGCCGCCCCGGATTTCACCGAGGACAGCATGTGGAGCGGCTTTACCACAGCGCAGCGCGCCAAATTGATCGGCGACGGCCAAGTTGCGCTGCCTTCGGAATATGGTGACCCCTACATCATCACCCGCAAACTGATCGAGGATGGGCGCGATCAACTGGTGTTGCGCGCCGCAATAAATTTGCCCTTCCCCGTGCGCCTGTTGCAAGGCACAGCCGACGCAGACGTCAAACTGTCGGTCGCCTTGCGCTTGTTGGAACAGGCCAAAGGCGATGACATCCGCCTGACCTTGATCAAAGGCGCGGACCACCGGTTTTCGACGCCTGAATGCCTAACGCAAATTGAACAAGCCGTAGCAGATGTACTGCCCTTGAAAGGATAGAAAATGGAACAGCGTGTAAGCCTGATCACATTGGCGGTTGCGGATATGGACGTGGCGGCAACATTTTACGAATCCCTTGGTTGGACACGGGTCGACAGTCCGGACGGTGTCATCGCCTTTGACCTGGTCGGACAAACCCTTGGATTGTACCCAAAGGCTGCGCTGGCGGATGAGTTGGGGATAGACGTATCTGAAATTGGTGGGTTTTCCGGCATTACGCTGGCGCATAACGTGCCGGAAAAATCCGATGTCGCCCCATTGTTAGAGCGCGCCAAAGCGGCGGGCGGGCGGGTCATTAAGCCTGCCCAAGACGTGTTTTGGGGCGGGCATCACGGCAATTTCGCCGATCCGGACGGCCATATCTGGGAGGTCGCGCATAACCCGTTCTCGGCCCTTGGGCCAAACGGGGCGTTTCGCTGGAACGGGTATTAATCCGCCCATCCCCGCTATTGCCATAGGCAAATGCGATACAATCGCGTAGCCTGCCCAAAAATAATATCGAGTGAGAAAAATACATGGCCGAGCCCCTATTGCTGATCCCCGGAATGATGTGTGACGCACGGCTATTTGGCCCCCAGATCGCGGATTTTTCAGCCGAACGAGCCGTGCATGTCGCCTGTGTGACCAAATGCGAAACCATTGAGGAAATGGCGCAGGCCGTGCTTGCCACAGCCCCTGAACATTTCGCGCTGGCCGGTTTGTCGATGGGCGGGATTGTCGCGATGGAAGTATTGCGACGCGCACCGGAACGGGTGACGCGCGTGGCGTTGATGGACACCAATTCGCAATCCGAAACACCTGCGGTTGCTGCGTCGCGCGAACCCCAAATCGTTGGCGTTATGGCCGGCCGTTTGGCCGAAGTCATGAATGATGTGATGCGGCCGGAATATTTGGGCGAAAACTCTCCGCGCAGTGAAATCCTTGCCTTGATGCAGGACATGGCACTGGCCTTGGGTGAAGGTGAATTTGTGCGCCAATCCCGTGCCTTGCAACGCCGCCCCGATCAGCAGAAAACCCTGCGCAAAATCCGCATGCCGGCGTTGGTTTTGTGCGGCGCCGAAGACAAACTGACCCTGCCGCGGCGTCATGAATTCATGTCCGAACTGATCCCCTATGCGACCCTGCGCATCATTGAGGGGGTGGGCCACGTGCCCACGCTTGAGGCCCCAGACGCCACCAACGCGGCCCTGCGTGATTGGCTGAATGCCCCGCTTGTGTTGCGCTAACTTGCTTCCTTTCGGGCAACGCCTTAGGTTTCAGGCAGTTTTTACAATGCGAAAGTGCCGATAATGGTCGCGACCTCCGGACGTATCACCCTTTGGGGCATCGAAGTCTTTCTTGCCACGGCAGATGAAGGATCAATCTCGGCGGCTGCGCGCAGGCTCGATGCCAGCCCTTCGGCGGTCAGCCAGCAATTGAGCAATCTGGAAACGGCGTTGGACACCGTCCTGTTGAACCGCGCCTCACGTCCCGTTTCGCTAACACCATCAGGCGAGATTTTCCGCAAACGCGCTCAGTTGATTGTCAATGAGGCCACCCAGGCCCGGGCTGAATTGGCCAATTCAGATATGTCGGCGCTAACCCGGTTTCGTCTTGGCATGATCGAAGATTTTGATGCCGACGTTACCCCGCGCCTGCTGTCCGATATGGCAAGCACACTAACGGGCTGCCAGTTTTTGTTGGAAACAGGGGCCAGCCACCGGCTGTTTGATCTGCTGGACAGCCGCGCGCTGGATGTGATCGTCGCCGCCGATATGGGGGCGGTTGCAGAATGGATGGAAGTGCATCCCTTGATGGTCGAACCCTTCGTGGCCGCGGTGCCAAAAGGGTCGATTCGTTCGGGCGGGGATGTGTTGGAACAACTCAAATCGCTGCCCTTGATTCAATATACCCAACGTCACCACATGGGGCGCCAGGTCGCGGCACATCTGGCGCGACAAAACTTGACCCTGTCGCATCGGTTCGAGCTCGACAGCTATCATGCCATCATGGCGATGGTTGCCGCCAAGGCGGGATGGACCATCCTTACCCCACTTGGGTTTCTGCGCGCCCGTCGGTTCCATGACGCTGTTGAAATGATCGAACTGCCATTCGCGCCGCTGACTCGCAGCATCTCGCTAACGGCACGTCGGGATGTTTTGCAGGACATGCCACAGGATGTGGCCGTAAATCTTCGTGAACTGCTGCAAGAAATCATTGTAACTCCAGCAATCAAAGCCCTGCCCTGGATCGCCAAGAACCTAAAAGTACTCTGACCTTACACACTTTCTTCTTTTCCTAAATACCTGCGCCGCAGGCATCTCGCGATTTGGCCCGCAGGGTCAAATCGCTTGGGGCGACGCCGATAGGCGGCGCAACCCTAGGCCACAGCGCGCGAGGTTCCTTTCACTGTGTCAGCCGTTTCCGTCAGCGCCGCCACAATGAAATCCAAATCTTCGCGAACCAGACGCGCGGGCAAACGCACATCACAGGCCCGCATCAACATGGCACGTGTTTTGGGCAGTTCTGGCGTGTAACCAATGAATTTCCAGTTCCAAAAGGCGCGTGCATTGTCTTGCGACAGACCGAACACCTGCACCGTAATTCCGCGCGCTTTAGCCTCGGCAGCAAAGGCCAAGGTTTCCTCGTCACTAAACCCATCCAGATTAAACTGGATCGAATCTGGTGCGCGGCTTTCAGGGGCCAGCGCCTCGGGCACAGTGATAAAGGGCGAAGCACTCAACAGTTCCGCAACATAGTCGTGATTGGCCAGCCCATCCCGCACACGGCGCGTGACTTCTTTGATCTGCGGGCGGATCACAGCCGCCGACAGGTTTTGCATCCGCATATTATAAAGTGGCAGTTTGTTTTGCCAGAACTCAAACCGGTCATGCACAACAGGGTGCTTCTTCCAATTATGTTCATAAGCGCCGGACATAATAATCGCTTGGGCAATCAAATCGGGATCATCAGTGATCATGATGCCGCCCTCACCCGCGTTGATCAGCTTATAGGACTGGAACGAGAAACAGCCGATTTTGCCAATGGTGCCAATGTTTTGGCCATCCCATGTGGTGCCAAGCGAGTGGGCCGCATCCTCGATCACCGGAATGTCACGCGCGTTACACAGTGCCATAATGGCGTCCATGTCCGATGTATGACCGCGCATGTGACTGATGATAACCGCCTTAATGTCCCCGTCCAGACGGGCGGCGAAATCTTCCATATCAACGCGGTAATTCTCACCAACTTCGACCAGAATGGGTTGGCATTCAGCATGCACCACGGCTGATGGCACGGCCGCGAATGTAAAGGCTGGGATCAGGACTTTGGCATCGCGCGGCAGTTGTAGCGCTTTCAACGACAAGAAAAGGGCCGCCGAACAAGACGACACAGCCAGTGCAAATTTCGCGCCCAGCAATGCGGCGAATTCAGCCTCTAGCAGCGCTACAGGCGAAGCTTCGGCGGACGTATAGCGAAACAAATCACCGGTTTGCAGCATCCGGTCAATTTCGGCGCGGGCTTCGGCGGGGATCGGTTCGGCATCATAGACGTTCGGCGCTTGTGACATAGTTTCGTCTTTCCTGAATGTGTGTTTCAGAAAAACCGTATACCAGTCGGTCAAATTTGCAAATGGTTAATCTTTGGATCGGCGATTAAATTCCGAGCCGGTCGCGCAGGGAATACCACGTCATCGCCAACCCCAAAACCGGCGTCGAGAACATCCGCCCACCGGGGAACGGCAAAGTGGGGACGCGGGCCATCACATCAAAGCGTTCGGATTGACCTTTGATGGTTTCGGCGATGATTTCGCCGGCCAAAGTGGCCAAGGCAACCCCGTGGCCCGAGTAGCCCGCTGCCGTCACAATATTTGGTGCAACGCGAGCGAAATAGGGCATCCGATTGGTGGTTATCCCCAATGTGCCGCCCCAAGCATAGTCTATTTCCACCCCTTGCAACTGGGGGAACAACTGTTCCAACGGTTTGCGCGTTTTGGCGGCAATGTCTTTGGGGAATTTGACCCCATAGCTTTCGCCGCCGCCAAAAATAAGGCGCCCATCCTCGGACAGGCGGTAATAATTCAGCACGAATTTACTGTCGTAAACACAGATATCGCGGGCCAGGATTTGCTGGGCGCGCGCGCCCAAGGGCTCGGTCGCGACCACATAGTTGTTGATCGGCATCACGCGGGCCGCGGTTTTGCGGTGCAGGTTGTTGGAATAGCCGTTACAGGCCAACACAACATGATCCGCCACCACACGGCCCCGCTCGGTCTGGACCACAGTTTTGTCGCTCGCGCTGCGTCCCTCGATGATGTTGTGAACATAAGCCGCCTCAAAGATCTGCGCACCCGCCGCGACGGCGCCACGGGCCAGGCCAAGTGCATAGTTCAACGGGTGCAAGTGGCCGCCATTGTTGTCCAGCACCATACCGGCATATTGGTCCGTGCCAACGATCTGCGCAGTGGCGGCTTGGTCCAGATAAGTCCCGTCAAAACCATAGTTTTCGGCCAGATATTCACAATCTTTACGACCGGCGTCAGCATCTTTCTGGCTGAAATAAGCCGAGCCATGACCCGGTTTGAACAACGCATCGGGCGCGTGTTTGGCTGCCAGCTCACGGGTGATTTTGATCGAGGCATCCGCGATATCCCACAGCAGGCGTGCATCGGCCTTGCCGAGCTTTTTCTCAAGACTGGCCTGATCAATGTTTTGCCCATGCCCCACCTGCCCACCATTGCGCCCGGATGCGCCAAAGCCAACGCGCTGCGCCTCAAGCACCACAACGCGAAAACCGTTTTCAGCCAGATGCAGGGCTGTTGACAGTCCGGTGTAGCCACCGCCCACCACACAAACGTCCGCGTGAACCTCGCCTTTCAGCTTGGGGAACGGGTCCAGTGTGTTGGCTGTAGCCGCGTACCAGCTGTCGGGGTACTGCCCCTTCTTATCGTTTGAAAACAGCAGGTTCATACGTTCAACAGCAGGTGTTCACGCTCCCAAGGAGAGATCACTTGCAAAAACTCGCTGATCTCGGCCTCTTTGACGATCTGATAGACACGGCAAAATTTTGGCCCCAGAATTTCTTGCAACTCTTCAGCCGCCTCAAAGCGCTCAAGGGCAGTGTGCAGATCGCGCGGGATCACCTCTTCGCCATCTGTCGCTTCGCCCTTAAGCGAGGCTTCAGGCCGTTTTCCTTCAAGCAGGCCCAAATACCCGCAGGCCAACGAGGCCGCAATGCCGAGATACGGATTGCAATCCATCCCCGCCAACCGGTTTTCGACACGGCGGTTTTTGGACCCGCAAATCGGGATGCGAATGCCCGCCGTGCGATTGTCCCGCGCCCAGTCCAGGTTGATCGGGGCGGCGTGGTCTTTGACGTAGCGCCGATAGCTGTTCACATAGGGTGCGAGTATGGCGATGGTTGACGGCAGATGGTTTTGCATACCGGCGATAAAGTGGAAAAACGCATCGGTTTCGCCCCCTTGCGGGCCCGAAAAAATGTTTTGACCGTCTTGATCCAAAATCGAGTGGTGGATGTGCATGGCCGACCCCGGCTCGCCCTCAATCGGTTTGGCCATGAAGGTGGCATAACAGTCGTGGCGCAAGGCGGCCTCGCGGATCAGGCGTTTGAAATAGAACACCTCATCCGCCAATTTGACCGGATCGCCATGCTGCATGTTGATCTCGATTTGACCCGCCCCGCCCTCTTGGGTGATGCCGTCAATTTCCAAGCCCTGCGCCTCGGCGAAATCATAGATGTCGTCGATCACGGGGCCGTATTCATCCACAGCAGACATGGAGTAGGCTTGCCGCCCCGCCGCCTGGCGTCCGGTGCGCCCGATGGGCGGTTCAATCGGCTTGGTCGGGTCAACATTGCGGGCCACCAGATAAAATTCCATCTCGGGTGCAATGATCGGCGTCCAGCCTTTTTTCTTATAAAGCGCGACCACGCGTTTAAGCACATTGCGTGGTGATACCTCAACCGGATCACCGTCTCGGTTGGTCAGATCATGGATGACTTGCAACGTCCAATCCCCCGTCCAGGGGGCCGCGCTGGCGGTGCTGAAATCCGGGGTCAGGATCATGTCGGGCTCAGTAAACCCTTGATCCTCATTCTCGGCCTGATCCGCGTACCCACCTGTTATGGTTTGGTAAAAGATCGAATTCGGCAGGTAAGACTGCTTGGTTGTGGCGAATTTACTGGCGGGCATTGCCTTGCCTCGCGCAATACCAGGCAGGTCCGAGATGATACATTCGACTTCGTCCAAACGACGCCCTTTTAGATAGGTGCGTGCCGCTTGGGGCAGCTTGTCGGTCCAGTCAGCCATTTTAAGCCTCTCGGGGTTGGTTAAAGAATGCCGCGATTTCGCGGGCCAGCAGCGCCTCTTCATTGGGGCGCTTGGTGTTATGCGCTGCGTGATCCATCATCGCTTCGTCATAGATGTCGGGATCGCGGCGCAGTTTGATGTATTCAGCCATAACAGGATTGCTGAATTCGGGATGCGGTTGGATCGTGTAGGCGCGATCACCATAGACCAGCCCTGCGTATTTGCAAAAATCATTGCCCGCGATGACACGTGCATCCTCGGGCAGCTCCAGAACCTGATCCTGATGCCACGCGTTCAGGGCTACCTCGCCGTGATCCTCAAAGCTGTATTCCTGTCGCCCGACAGCCCAGCCGTCTTTGTATTTTTCAACCTTGCCGCCCAGCGCTTGGGCAATCAGCTGATGCCCAAAGCAGACGCCAACCATTGGCACAGCGGCCGCGTATGCTTCGCGCACGAAATCCTCAAGCGGCGGGATGAATGCATGGTCCTCATAGGCGCCGTGGCGCGACCCCGTCAGCAACCAGCCATCGGCGTCACCGATGCCGCTTGGGAACTCCATATCGACCACTTCGTAAATTTCGAAGGTAAAGCCATGGCCCGCCAGCAGGGTCACAAACCAATCACCATAGTCACCGTGGGTTTTCGCAACCTCGTCTATGGCATGTCCACAGACCAATATTCCGATTTTCATATTTCACCAGTTGTTGTTTCGTTTCATTGCTAGACGAGCAAATGAAACCTGGCAATAGGCTGCGCACGTCTGCTCCCCGTTAGGGCAACACGTGACGCGCGCGCGCGCCCCGCTCAATCGCTGCGCCGTGCAGACGATCAATGTTCAACTCATAGCGGATTTCCTCAAGCAGGCGCAGTTCGGTATCCAGCAGCTTGCCATCAGCCGCCGCCACATCACAAGCCAGCGCATAGGCCGTTTCGAACAGGCGCTCAGGCAAATCATTGCGGATAATGCCGAACAGTGCGTCCAGCCCATCCTCTTCGCCAAACAAGTCGAACACGGTTTGTGCGACCGTGCGTACACGGTCCATGTCGTAATCCGAAAACACCGGCAAATGGTTGACGATGGCCTGAATAGTCAGCAATTCCGAGGCACGGATGTCCTCGTCCGAGGCCGAAATGGCGATCATCACAGCCACAAGGCTGTCTTGGGGGGTGAAAGAATGGGGAATATCGGTCACTATTATTTCCTAAATTTGGCGGGTTCTATAGGGTCAGAATATTGACGCTGGCCGCGCGGGGCAATAGGGAGTTTGAAACGAGCGGCATTGTGTCCCGAATACCGGCCGCGCCAATACCCACCGAGAAAGTGAAAACCATGTCTGATCTGCGTGACGCTGCGATGAATTCCAAAGCTTGGCCCTTTGAAGAAGCGCGCCGCGTTTTGAAACGCTTGAACGGCAAGACACCTGACAAAGGATATGTGTTGTTCCAAACCGGTTATGGCCCGTCCGGCCTGCCGCATATCGGCACCTTTGGCGAGGTGGCCCGCACCACGATGGTGCGCCGCGCCTTTGAAGCAATGAGCGACATCCCGACGCGGCTGATCTGTTTTTCCGATGACATGGACGGGTTTCGCAAAGTGCCCAGCAACCTGCCCGATCAGGACGGGTTGGCCGAAGATTTGCACTTGCCCCTGACCCGTGTGCGCGATCCCTTCGGCACTCACGAGGGGTTCGCTCAACATAACAACGCGCGGCTTTGTGCGTTTTTGGACAGCTTTGGTTTTGAGTATGAGTTCGCCTCCTCAACCGAGTATTACACCAGCGGCAAATTTGACGACGCCCTGCTGACTGCGCTCGAGCGGTTCGATAAAATCATGGACATCATGTTGCCAACCTTGGGCGCGGAACGTCAGGCGACCTATTCGCCGTTCCTGCCCGTATCGCCAAAAACCGGTCATGTGTTGCAGGTGCCAACGCTGGCGCGCAATGTTGAGGCAGGCACCATCACCTATGAAGAGCCCGACGGCGAACGCGTTGAAGTGCCCGTAACAGGCGGTCATGTGAAACTGCAGTGGAAACCCGATTGGGGCATGCGTTGGGCCGCTTTGGGTGTGGATTACGAGATGTCGGGCAAGGATCTAATCGATTCCGTGACCCAATCCAGCAAAATATGTGCGGCCCTGGGCGCCCGCCCACCGGTCAGCCTGTCTTATGAGTTGTTCAATGACGAAGAAGGTCAGAAAATTTCCAAATCCAAGGGCAATGGTCTGACGATGGAAGAATGGCTGTCCTATGCGCCGCCGGAATCTTTGCAGTATTTCATGTATCTGAAACCGAAAACCGCCAAGCGGCTGTATTTTGATGTGATCCCCAAAGCGGTGGATGAATACCACCAACAATTGCGCGCCTTTCCGACCCAAGACCTTAAGGCCCAACTGGCCAATCCGGTTTGGCACCTGCATGAGGGCAACCCGCCCGAGAGCAAAATGGTGGTGCCATTTGCGATGTTGCTGAATCTGGCGTCCGTGTCAGGGGCCGAGGACAAAGAAACGCTCTGGGGCTTTATCCAACGCTATGCGCCGGATGCCACGGCTGCGACCCACGCCGATCTGGACGCCGCTGCGGGCTATGCTGTGAAGTATTACCACGACTTTGTCGCGCCCGAGAAGGTCTACCGCGCCGCAACCGAGGCCGAACGCGATGCCTTGCTGGACCTTCAGACCCACCTACAGGCATGGGCGGGCGATGCCGATGGCGATGCGTTGCAAACTATGGTGTTCGCAGTGGGCAAAGAGCACGGGTTCGAAAACCTGCGAGATTGGTTCAAGGCACTTTACGAAGTGCTGCTGGGCGCGTCCCAAGGGCCGCGGTTCGGCGGGTTCATTGCCTTATATGGCGTTAAAGAAACCGACGCGCTGATCAGCCGTGCTTTGGCAGGTGAACTGGGCTAGGCTGGCTGCGACACAATTGCAGATTGCGGGGTGACAGATGTGCGGCTAGTTATACATCTATAACCTAATTCAATCATCGCGAGCCATCATGTCCCACCCCGTCCCGATCTGGAAAAAGAGCCTCGGCATTTTTGCCGTGATGTTTGCCGCCATCACGTTGTTCAAATCGGGCGGCGTATTGTTCGGCCCGCAAAGCGCCCGTGATGCGGTTGGCGATTTCGTGCCCTTCGTGGTGCAATTCAACTTTGCCGCGGGGTTCTTTTACTTGCTGACAGGAATCGGCATTTTTCTAGGGCGCGGTTGGGCATTGGGGCTGTCAACGTTGCTCGCTGTGGCCACGCTGATCACCACCCTCTTTTTTGCACGTCACCTGATTGCAGGCGGCGCATTTGAGATGCAAACGGTCGGAGCCTTGGGCATTCGCTCGATTTTCTGGATCATCGTTGCGGTGGTTTTATGGCGCACGAGGCACCGCCTGTGAGCAGCCAACGCCCCGTAGAAGGGCGCAAAGCCGAAATCAGACAGGTCGCGCTTGATCTGGCCTTTAAGGTCGGACCAACGCAGGTGACCACAGGGATGATTGCAAAGCAGTTGGGCCTGTCCCAACCCGCGATCTACAAGCATTTCCCCAGCAAAAGCGATATTTTGGCCGAAATTGCGTGTCATCTTGGCGAGCGCATTGCGCACAACATTAGCCAAGCCAAAGCCTCCGGCGCCGACCCCGTTACCCGCGTGAGAAATCTATTTCTGCGGCATCTGGAGTTGATAAATCGCTATCCTGCCTTGCCCGAATTTATGATTATACGCGACCCGAAAGGCGATCACTCGGCACTGCAAGGTGCAGTCCAAACCGCCATGATGGCCTATCGCGCGGCCATCGAAGCCGAAGTTGAAGCGGCTATCATAACCGGCCAGTTTCGTGCAACACTTACCGCAACGGACGCCACGACATTGATCGCCAGCGTCGGGCAAAGCCTTGTTCTGCGCATGCTTGTCAGCGGCAACCGTGATAACTTTTGCGCCGATGGTGCGCGTCTTTTCGAAATGCAAATTGCCGGATTTTCGGCCACAGGAGATAACGGATGAAAGCTGGGTTCAAACTGCCGCTGGTCACCCTCCCATTGATTTTATTGGGGGTTGGATTTGTCGCCTACACCATCGCCATAAAACCCGCGCCGGAACAAATAAAAGCTGTTGAACGGGCCACCGCTGTGCGGGTGATTACTGCCCAAAAATCCGCGCTGGCGCCTAAGGCCATTGGATTTGGGCTGGTCACACCTGCCCGCAGTTATCAAGCGATCCCGCAGGTCAGTGGCACTGCTGAGTATGTGAACCCCATGCTGAAAAAGGGCGACATCCTGCCTGAGGGCTCGGTGTTGCTGCGCCTTTCGACCCGTGACTACAATCTGGCCATCGCCCAAGCCAAGGCCAATATCCGCGCCGGCCAAGCGCGCTTGTCCGAGATCTCGGTCTCGGGTGAAAACCAGCAAGCGGCTTTGGAGATCGAGCTTGAAGCCTTGGCGCTAAAGGTTGCTGATCTCGATCGGGTCGAACGGTTGTTCGCGGCTGGGACTGCGTCGCAGTCCGCAAGGGATATTGGCAAAGCCGCTCATTTGGCGCAGCGCCAAAAGGTACAGAACCTTCAAAGCTCACTGGCCCTGTTGCCAACCCAAAAGCTGGTCCAAACCGAACAAATTGCCGTTTACGAGGCCAATTTGGCCACCGCTCAACTGAATTTGGAGCGCACAGAACTGCGCCTCCCTTTCGCTGCGCGAGTCGCCTCTGTGGACGTCGAAGTGGGTCAACTTGTGGTGTCAGGTAAATCCGTGGCGGGTTTTGATGGCGTCAATACCGCCGAGGTCGAGGCGCAAATCCCAATTTCGGACCTGTTCGAACTGTTGCAGCAAGATGGCAGCAAAGATGCGGTCGTCCCGCTTGAACCTTCCGCCATCGCCAGCGTTATGACACGCCTGGGGCTGACAGCAACCGTCCGCTTGAAGCTAGGCAAAACCATGATTGAATGGCCCGCCGCGCTGGATCGGATCAGCAACACGATTGACCAGAGATCTGGCACCGTCGGGGCCATCGTGCGCATTGAAAGCGCCTATTCCAGTGCCGAGTTGGGCCGTCGCCCGCCCCTGACCAAAGGCATGTTTGTCGAGGTCACCCTGTCCGCCAAACCTACCTCTGGGATTATTATCCCGCGCAGCGCGCTACGGGATGGGCAGGTCATGATCGTTGATGAAGATAATCGAATGATCAACCGGCCTGTGGTCGCAAGACTGGTGCAGGGCGACGTTGCACTGATCACCCAAGGGGTGGACGCGGGCACCCAGATTGTAGTCAGCACCCCCGTTCCACGGATTGAAGGCATGTTGCTGCAACTGCACCCTGACGACGCTTTAATGGGGGCATTGGCGACAGCAGGCGTTGCAAAATGATCCGTTTTTTCATTGCCCACCCGACCATCTCGAACCTGCTTATGATCCTGTTGTTGTTGATGGGCGGTGTATTCGGGCCATCGCTGTTGCGAGAAACATTTCCGGGACGCGC
>DEIK01000083.1:0-4124 GCA_002352425.1 Rhodobacteraceae bacterium UBA2776 | reverse complement strand
GCGATTTGCGAGCGGATCGAGAATGCGCTGGACGCGATCACGGGGCTGGATCGTCAGTCTTGTGAAGCACGCGAGGGTTCGGCCGTTGCGGTTGTCCGGATGATTGAGGGCGAAGATTATCAAGCCTTTGTCGCCGATGTGAAAAACGAAATCGAAGCCATCACCGATTTTCCAGATCGCGCAGAAGAAGCCCGTATCAAGCAATTGGGGATCACCGATTTCGTCGCTTCGGTCTCTATCACAGGCCCTGTATCGCGTACCGATTTGAAAGACTACGCCGAATATCTACGCACCCACATGTTGCGCTGGGGCGGCATCCCGATTGTGGACATCAAAGGGTTCTCGACCCGTGAATTGCGGGTTGGGTTGGACACAGACGCGTTGCAAAAATTCGGCCTGTCGGTTTCGGACGTCGCCCGTGCGATACAGTCTGGCAGCCTTGATTTACCGTCTGGCAGTCTGGAAACTGCGGACGAAACCTTGCTGGTGCGGGTTACGGAAGAACGCCGTGATGCGGGGGCTTTGGCTGATTTGATCATCCGTTCTGCCGCCAATGGTGGTCAGGTGCGACTCGGCGAGGTTGCTGAAATCGCTGAACAATACTCCAGTCAAGACGACCGGATTGTGTTTGATGGCAAGCTGGCAGCGGTTTTGGATATCAGCAAAACCAACGCCCAAGATTCCTTGCGCACAATGGATGCCCTTCAAGGGTTCCTAGACCATGAGCGCCAGTTGGCCCCCGCCGGTGTGACCATGGAAATCACCGCCGACGCGGTGTCGGTGGTGCGGGACCGTTTACAACTGGTGATCGTCAACGGCTTGCAAGGTTTGACGCTAGTGTTTTTGGTGCTGTGGCTGTTTTTCGGTTTTCGGTTCTCGTTCTGGGTGGCGATGGGGTTGCCCGTGTCATTCATGGGCGGCGTCGCATTGATGTGGATGGTCGGGTATTCGTTGAACCTGATGACCACGCTTGGGTTGTTGATCGTGATTGGGTTGTTGATGGATGATGCCATCGTCATTGCCGAAAACATCGCCCGCCTGCGCGAAAAAGGCCGCAGCCCCGTCGAGGCCGCGACAGAGGGCGCGATGCAGGTGCTGCCAAACGTGTTGGCTTCCTTTGCGACCACTGCGATGATCTTTGGCTCACTCGCGTTCCTATCTGGTGACTTGGGCGCGGTTTTGCGGGTGGTTCCCGTGGTGATGCTGTTTGTTTTGATGGTATCGCTGGTCGAAGCCTTTTTGATCTTGCCGCACCATTTGGTCCACACATTGGAAGTGCAACGCAGCCCAACCGGCGTTCGCGCCCGTGTTGAACAGGCGGTGAATTGGGCCCGCGAACGTGTGATTGGTCCTATGGTCGATCGGGCCATCCGCTGGCGCTATGTCACGACGGGGGCGGCATTTGCGGTCCTGCTGGTTTCGGTCGGCATGTTGACGGGGGGCTATGTTAAATTCACAGCCTTTCCCGAGCTGGACGGCGACACCATTGTAGCACGCATTTTGTTACCCCAGGGCACCCCGCTGTCGCGCACGGAAAACATCGTCGAGCAATTGCAAGCGGGCTTGGTCAACACCAACGCCGAAATGTCGCCGCTACAACCAGACGGGGCCGAATTGATCCGCCATACTTCGGTGTTTTACGGCGTCAACACGGATTCGTTTGAGGCCGGCAGCCATGTGGCCACCGTCAGCGTCGATCTGTTGCCCTCAGCCGATCGCACCAGCCGCCCCGAGGATATCATGGAGCATTGGCGCAGCGCAGTTGGGCAGTTGCCGGATGTGATCAGCCTGAAGTACGCCGAGACCCGAATGGGGCCTGCGGGCATGGCGATTGATATGCGCCTAAAGGGCGACGATCTGGTGGCGCTCAAATCCGCCGCGCTGGAATTACAGGACTGGATTTGGACCTATAAGGGCGTCACTTCGGTGCTAGACGATCTGCGGCCGGGCAAACGGGAATTGCGCATCCGGCTGAATGATGCAGCCGCACCAATGGGCATCACGGCGGCCACGATCGCCGATCAGATGCGCACGGCATACTTTGGCACAACCGTCAGCGAAATGCAGGTGGATGGGCAATTGTTGGAAGTCACAGCACAATTCTCGCAACAAGACCGCAGCAGTTTCGCCGAATTTGATGATTTCACAATCACGCGGGCGGATGGCAGTTTCGTGCCGCTGAGCGTGGTAGCCGATGTGGTGATTGATCAGGGGTACAGCCGGATCAACCGTGAAAACGGTGTGCGGACGGTGACGGTCCAAGGCACGATTGATCCACGCATTGCCAATTCCAGCGCCATTGTCAGCGACGTTCTGAACCGGTTCATGCCAGAGTTGTTGAGCCGGTACCCAAGTGTCGAATTGGATATCGAGGGACAAAGCGCCGAGGCTGCGAAAACCCAGCAATCCATGCTTAAGGGGTTCATGATCGGGTTGGTCGGGGTGTTTTTACTGCTCAGTTTCCTGTTTCGATCCTATATCGAGCCGATTGTGGTGATGATGATCATCCCGCTGTCGTTGTCCGGTTCCATTTTTGGCCACATGATTATGGGGTTGAATTTCTCGATGCCCAGCATGTTGGGTTTCGTGGCCTTGGCGGGGGTTGTGGTCAACAATTCGATCCTGTTGGTCGATTTCGTCAAACACGAACACGGCGAGACGCTGACCGTGGCCGTGGCGGCAGCGCGGGCGGCAAGGGCGCGGTTCAGGGCGATCTTTTTGACCTCGACCACCACCCTTGTTGGGTTGTTGCCAATCCTGATGGAAACCAGTCTACAAGCGCAAATCCTGATCCCACTGGTCACCAGCCTTGCCTTTGGGTTGCTGGCCGCCAGCCTGATCGTGTTGTTTGTGTTACCCGCAATCTATGCGGTTCTGGATGATCTGGGGCTAAGCACTTTGGCGCAGGAACGAAAGCAAGCAAAGCTGGCACAACAGTAGTGCGGCGGCGCGGCACCTCCCGCCGCGCCGTGCCCGTTTGAAGTGGCCGTGAAATGGCCGTTTGTGCTGCGCCAGGATTTAGGTCAATATTCCCGAACTCAAATCGGGCGGGTGTTTTGCCCCTGCCCGAACGCCTGAACAAAGTGGTGCGAAATGCAGAATATTGGTGAATTTGACTATGTGATCGTCGGGGCTGGAACGGCGGGTTGTGTGCTTGCCAACCGGCTTAGCGAAAATCCCAACACCAAGGTTTTGCTGCTCGAAGCTGGCGGGAAAGACAATTATCACTGGATCCACATTCCGGTTGGATATCTCTATTGCATTGATAATCCGCGCACGGATTGGCGGTTCAAAACCGATGCCTGTGCAGGGTTGCAGGGGCGCGCTTTGATCTATCCGCGTGGGCGGGTTTTGGGCGGTTGTTCATCCATCAACGGGATGCTGTATCTGCGCGGTCAGTCAAACGACTATGACAATTGGGCGGCCTTGGGCAATCACGGTTGGGGTTGGGATGATATCCTGCCCTATTTCAAAAAATCCGAAGATTATTACGCAGGTGCGGACGAGGCCCATGGCCAAGGCGGCGAGTGGCGTGTTGAAGAACCGCGTGTGCGCTGGGACATATTGGACGCTTGGCAAGAGGCGGCTGTGGCGGCGGGCATTCCCCAAACGGATGACTTCAATCGCGGCGACAATTTTGGTGTCAGCTATTTCAAGGTCAATCAGCACAAAGGCTGGCGTTGGAGCACCGCCAAAGGGTTTTTGCGCCCTGCTCGCAATCGCCCGAACTTGACGGTGATGACAGATGCCCAAGCCAAGCGCGTCACTTTTGACGGGACACGCGCCAACGGTGTCGAGTTTCAGCACAAAGGCGGACCGCATCATGTGACGGCACGGGCCGAAGTCATTTTGGCGTCCGGCGCGATTGGCTCACCGCAACTGTTGCAACTGTCAGGCGTTGGGCCCGCCAAACATTTGCAGGGGTTGGGCATTGATGTGGTGCATGACGCGCCCGATGTTGGCGAAAACTTGCAAGACCATTTGCAAATTCGCTGTGCCTATAAGGTGCAGAACGTCAAAACCCTGAACACAATGGCCAACAGCCTAATCGGCAAGGCGAAAATCGGGTTGGAATACCTGCTGAAACGCACGGGGCCAATGTCGATGGCCCCCAGCCAGTTGGG
>DEIK01000034.1:76990-93663 GCA_002352425.1 Rhodobacteraceae bacterium UBA2776 | reverse complement strand
TCGACGCGCCAACGCCCGCCTGCGGCCAGACGTGGAATCGGAGTCATACGGACTTCGGGGAGTTTGTATTTTAATTCAGTCATCACTTGCCTCGGACGTGTGGGTTTTTCCCATTCTTTGGGCAACCTACGCGAGGTAACCCAACGTCACCAAACAAAAAATGCGTTGAATTGAGAATAGTGCGGATCGTGGCCGATGTGTTACGGGCGACTAAGCGGATGCCAGCCAGTCATACGGGCGCGAAACCATGAACGCTGGCGTTTGGCGTATTGATGCGATGCTATGCATGACGCCGCGCGGGCCTGATCCAAGGTGATTTCACCGCGGATATGGGCGATCAATTCAGCCGCGCCGATCGCTTTGGCGCTCAGGTGGGCAGGGTTCCAGCGTGGTTCCATCGCGCGGGCTTCATTCAAGGCGCCGGATTTGAGCATCTGCTCAAACCGCAAATCAATCCGCGCATTCAGCCATTCTTTTTCGGCATTTATCACAATGGGAAAGCAATCCGTCAGTGGCAACAATGGCGGTGGTGTGCTGTCTTGCCATTCAGCCAACCCGCGTCCGGTGGCCTGCTGCACCTCCCATGCACGCTGTACCCGCATCGGGTTTTGCCGATCAATCCGCGCGCAGGTTGCGGGGTCCAATCCGATCAACAGTGCCGCAATGCCCTCATCTGCCAACAGCTGGTCCGCGCGGGCCCGGATTTCAGGTGGGGTGGCTGGGATATCGGCCAAGCCCTCGGTCAACGCCCTGAAATACAGACCCGTGCCGCCAACAATAATCGGGCGGTCTGGCGATTTGTCCAAAATCTGCGCCACCTCGCGCAGCCAACGCCCGACTGAATAGTCGCGGTTAAACGGCACATGGCCATACAGCAGATGTTCCGCCAGCCCCAAATCATGATCATCCGGGCGCGCCGTTAGAATGCGCCAGCCGTCAAACACCTGCAACGCATCGGCATTGACGATCACGCCGCCACCTTGCTGGGCGATCTGCAGCGCCAGTGCGGACTTGCCCGAAGCTGTCGGTCCCGCGATCAAAACGGGGATATCCGCTGGTATAGAATTTATATCGACCAATTCGCACAATCCTATGATGTTTGCCGTTGAACCTAGCCCGTATTTGCGACATTTTAGCCGAAATGCAATCAGATAGATTTCCGAACGGAAAATCGGCGGGGCAAAACATCATGAACGACGCAGACACTTCCACAGCCGATCAGTCCGCGACTGCCGAGGTTGAAGGGCAGCCCGCATTTAAACGGGTGATGTTAAAGATTTCCGGCGAGGCGCTGATGGGCGACCAAGGTTTTGGCCTGCACCCGCCAACCGTTGAGCGCATCGCGCGCGAAGTGAAAACCGTTCATGACATGGGCACCGAGATTTGCATGGTCATCGGTGGCGGCAACATCTTTCGCGGGTTACAAGGGTCGGCCCAAGGTATGGAACGCACCACGGCCGACTATATGGGCATGCTCGCCACCGTGATGAATGCGCTGGCGATGCAAGCCGCGCTTGAGGGCATCGGCGTCTACACCCGTGTGATCAGCGCCATTCCGATGGATCAGGTCTGCGAGCCATATATCCGTCGCCGCGCCGTGCGCCACCTTGAGAAAAAACGCGTTTGCATTTTTGCTGCGGGCACCGGCAACCCCTATTTCACAACCGATACGGCGGCCACTTTGCGGGCCAATGAAATGGCCTGTGAGGCGATCTTTAAGGGCACCAAGGTGGATGGCGTCTATGACAAAGACCCCGCCAAATTCCCGGACGCCAAACGCTACGAGCGCATCAGCTATGATGACGTGTTACAGCAACATCTGGGCGTGATGGATGCCAGTGCGATCGCCTTGGCCCGCGACAACAACTTGCCGATTATTGTGTTTTCACTGGACGAGCCTGGCGGTTTTCGTGGTATTCTGGCCGGAGAAGGCACCTCGACGACGGTTCACAGCTAAGAGCGGCCGCCCAAACGCGGCATTTGCCGATCAAACAAAGAGTAAAACAGCATGTCAGACGAAATTGAAATCGACCTAGATGATATTAAGCGCCGCATGGATGGGGCACATGGCGCATTGCGTACCGAATTCGCGTCCTTGCGTACGGGCCGCGCGTCAGCCTCGATGCTGGATCCGATCGTGGTCGAAGCCTATGGCAACCGCACTCCGATCAATCAGGTTGGCACGGTGAATGTGCCGGAACCGCGCATGGTCACCATTAATGTCTGGGACAAAACGATGGTTCAGGCCGTGGAAAAGGCGATCCGCGAAAGTGGCCTTGGCATCAATCCACAGCTGAATGGGACCATCATCATGCTGCCAATCCCTGAATTAAATGAGGAACGTCGCCGCGAGCTGACCAAAGTCGCCGCGCAATATGCCGAAAGCGCGCGTGTATCGGTGCGCAACGTGCGGCGCGACGGGATGGACCAGCTGAAAAAGGCCAAGGCCGACGGCATGTCCGAGGACGACAATAAAATCTGGCACGACGAAGTTCAGTCGCTGACGGACGCTGCAATTTCGGCCATTGATGCCGCACTTGAAGGCAAGCAAGAAGAAATCATGCAGGTTTAACCAGTACCCAGTGTATTTTTGAAAGGTAAGATGTTGACGAAAACGGATGAGGCAGCGCCGACCGACGGCCCAAAACATGTTGCAATCATAATGGATGGCAATGGGCGTTGGGCGCAATCCCGTGGAAAACCGCGTTTGTTTGGTCACAGCGCTGGTGCGCGCCGGGTGCGCCAAATTGTCGAAGCTTGCCCTGATTTGGGCGTGAAATACCTGACCATTTTTGCCTTTTCGACCGAAAACTGGAAACGCACCCAGACCGAAGTCGCCGGCCTGATGCTGTTGTTTCGCCGCTATATCCAAAAAGAAACCAAGGATCTGATTGAAAACGGCATTCGTGTGCGTTTCATCGGCGATCGCATTAAGCTGGACAAAAAGCTGGTGGCCTTGATGGATGAATTGGAACGTGTCACTGCGCACAATGATTTGGTGCATATGACGGTGGCGCTGAATTACGGCGGCCGCGACGAAGTGGCCCGCGCCACCAAACGATTGGCCCAAGAAGTCGCCGATGGCAAGCTAAGCCCCGATGATGTGGACGAGGAAACCTTGACGCGTTTCCTTGATACTTGTGTTTTGCCGGACCCTGATTTGGTGATCCGCACCTCGGGCGAGGCACGGATTTCCAACTTTTTGCTGTGGCAATCGGCCTATTCTGAATACGAATTCATCGACACGCTGTGGCCCGATTTCACGCCCGAAGTCTTTGCCAAAGTTCTGGCCGGTTATGGTGGTCGCGAGCGCCGCTTTGGAGCCGTGCCCGCATGAGTGGACGCAACTGGGATGACCTGAAACCGCGGCTGTTGTCGGCGATTGTGATGGCCATTGTTGGTGCGTTTGCGGTCTGGGCTGGTGGCTATTGGTTCATCGCATTGATCGCCATTTCCAGTGGTTTGATGATCTGGGAATTGGTGCGCATGGTGGCTAAGACGCAATCGTCCGAGGCGATACAACTGGGCATAATTTCGGGATTTGCGGTTGGCTTATCTGCGGTAATGCCCGCCTTTTACACAGCTCCGATCCTAATTGCCCCCTTGGCCGTTGGCTATGGAATGGTGAAGGGCAATCGCAACCTGTTCACGCCATACGCTCTGTTGATCCTGCTGGCAGGGTACGGATTTATCTATCTACGCCAAGATCTTGGCCTGATCTGGATGCTCTGGCTGTTGCTGGTGGTGATCGCCAGCGACGTGGGTGGCTATGTCGCCGGACGCCTGTTGGGTGGGCCAAAGTTCTGGCCCGCCATCAGCCCCAAGAAGACCTGGTCGGGCACAGTTGCGGGCTGGATCGGCGCGGCGCTGATCGGGCTATATTTCAGTCAGGTCTACGGATTGTGGGGCAGCTTGCCGCTGGTGTCGGTACTGGTCGCTTTTGCCGCCCAAATGGGCGACATCGCCGAAAGCGCCATCAAGCGCAAAACCGGTATCAAGGATTCCTCAAACCTGATCCCGGGGCATGGTGGCTTTATGGATCGTTTTGACGGGATGCTGGGCGCGTCAGTGGTGGTGGTTCTGCTGGTTGTCCTGACAGATTTCCCGTTCGGGGCGCTATAAAATGCGTCGCATCAGTATTTTCGGGGCCACAGGCTCCATCGGCCAAAGCGCCATTGATCTGATCCGTCGCACCCCTGACCAATATCAGGTGGTGGCCTTGACGGGCGGGCGTAACATCGCCCAGCTCGCCAATGATGCGCGTGAATTGAACGCCGAAATGGCCGTCACGGCCTTTCCCGAATATCTGGGTGACCTTCAGGCGGCCTTGTCAGGCAGCGGCATCACCGTTGCGGCGGGCGAGGCGGCTTTGATCGAGGCTGCGGACCGGCCTGCGGACTGGATACTGTCGGCCATCGTTGGGGCCGCGGGTTTGGCCCCGGGTTTACGGGCGTTGCGCCAAGGCACCACGCTGGCGCTGGCCAACAAGGAAAGTCTGGTGGCGGCGGGCCCCTTGTTGATGCGCGAAACAAAGGCGCATGGCGCGACCTTGCTGCCCGTGGACAGCGAGCATTCGGCAATCTTTCAGGCGCTGGTGGGCGAAGAAATGGACGCGGTCGAGCGGATCATCATCACCGCCTCGGGCGGGGCGTTTCGCGATTGGCCGATTGAAAATCTGGCCACCGCAACCCTTGCCCAAGCCCAAACCCATCCGAACTGGGATATGGGCCAGCGCATCACAATCGACAGCGCCAGCATGTTCAACAAGGCGCTAGAGGTGATTGAAACCAAAGAATATTTTGGCGTCACGCCCGACAAGATCGAAGTCATAGTGCATCCGCAATCCATGATCCACGCGATGGTCGGCTTTAACGATGGCGGTTTGATGGCCCATGTTGGCCCAGCCGATATGCGCCACGCCATTGGCTATGCGCTGCATTGGCCAAAACGCGGTTTTGTGCCTGTGGAGCGGCTGGATTTTGCCAAGCT
This sequence comes from Rhodobacteraceae bacterium UBA2776, assembly GCA_002352425.1. Classification (GTDB taxonomy): domain Bacteria; phylum Pseudomonadota; class Alphaproteobacteria; order Rhodobacterales; family Rhodobacteraceae; genus Profundibacter. The sequence goes on along the minus strand of DEIK01000034.1, from coordinate 88,674 downwards.
GGCCAAACTTGAATTTCGCGCACCGGATGAGCTGCGCTGGCCCGCCCTGCGATTGGCCCGCGAGGTGATCAACGCGGGTGGGTTAACGGGGGCTGTGTTCAACGCCGCCAAGGAAACGGCGCTTGATGCTTTCATTGCGGGTAAGATCGGTTTCATGCAAATGGCCGAGGTCGTAGAAGAAGCCCTCTCACGCAATACTGATGCCGCAAGTCATAATAATGACCAAGTTACCCTTGATATGGTACGCAAAACAGACCATTTGGCACGACAGACCGCTAAAGAAATCATTCGCCAACAAGGCGCGTAGCGGCATCTTATAAAGGACAAGCAGTTGGATTTAGCAGGCCTCATCCCATCATTTGGCAATTTTGCCTTTACCATCGTGGCTTTTGTGGTCGCCCTTTCGGTGATTGTCGCGATCCATGAATATGGGCATTACATTGTCGGACGCTGGTCTGGCATCCATGCCGAAGTGTTCTCGCTGGGCTTTGGTCCGGTGCTCTATGCGCGCAACGACAAACACGGCACCAAATGGCAAATCGCGGCCCTGCCGTTTGGCGGATACGTCAAATTCATGGGCGATTCCTCTGCTGCCAGCGGTAAAGATGGCGAAATGATCAGCACCTTAACGGAGGCTGAGCTGCGCCGCACCATGCATGGAGCGCCTTTGTGGGCGCGCTTTCTTACCGTTTTGGCGGGACCGGTGTTTAACTTCATCCTCGCGATCATCGTTTTTGCAAGTCTTGCATTGTCCACTGGTGTGGCCAGCTATCCGCCCGTGATTGAAACAGTGTTTGAATTGCCATCCGACAATGATTTGCAAGCCGGTGACAGGATGGTCGCCATCAACGGCATGGCAATCACTGCACCAGAAGATTTCGCCAAAGTGTCGGGCACATTGCCCATCACGCCCACACTTGACTACACGGTTGAGAGGGGCGGGGATGAAATTACGGTCAAAGGACCGCCCTTATCCCCAACACGCGTGGCCTTTGTGTCGCCGGGTTGGGCTGCTGAAACGGCTGGCATGAAAGAAGGCGATGTGATCATGAGTATCGGCGGTCAAGACGTGTTTGAATTTGGCCAAATGGTCCCGATTATCAATGACACTAAGGGCGCGCCAACCGTCTATGCCATTTGGCGTGATGGGAAGTTTTCCGAGATCACAATAACGGCTCAAAAACGCGACCTGCCAAAGGCCGACAACACCTTTGATACACGGTATATTATCGGCGTCAGTGGCGGGCTATTTTACACCCCTGCGACTGAAAGTGTCGGCTTTGTCGATGCACTCGCCAGCGGTGGAACCTTTGCATGGGACAAGATCAATCAGTCGATCTCTGGGCTTTATTATATGATTGCAGGTGATATCAGTTCCTGCAACCTGTCTGGACCGCTGGGCATTGCCAAGGCGGCGGGGCAAACAGCCAGCCTTGGGCTTGAACGGTTCATCTATTTCATCGGGGTGTTGTCACTGGCCGTTGGACTGATGAACCTATTCCCGATCCCAATACTGGACGGCGGTCATCTGGTGTTTTTCGCCTATGAGGCAGTGGTCGGCAAGCCACCCAGCGACAAAGCGTTGAATGCCATGATGTATACTGGGCTGGCCTTCTTGCTGTTGTTGATGGGGTTCGCGTTGTTTAACGATGTCGTCTGCCCTTAACGTGATGGGCGTTGCCAATTGGCGAATATGGTTGGATGCCCTAATCCTGCCATATTCAATTGCTATTAATGGGTTCAACGCAAACAAAACCACGGAAATAAACCCATGCAAGCCATTCAAAACAGCTATCGCGGATTGTCGCTACTGGTTGATGTCAACTGGGATCGAATCCTTTATCCGGCCACGATCGCCGCCGCCTTGTTTGCGAGCGCATTCTTTGGGTCGTTGCTCCTCGGATAACCCCATAATTATCACGTATTATTGCAAGCTCCTGCCAAATCCGGTCCAGGGGCTTTTGGCCTTTTGACAAGCCCCCACTGACCCTATAGCAAGAGACTATCTGGGATGATAATTCGGTGTTGGCAACCAAAGCCATAATAAGCCGATTGAGCAGTTGGGGACACGAACTATGAATAAGATATTTCAACGCATTTCTGTTGTTTTATTTCTCGCGATAACAATTGGTTATGCCGCTATTCCGGCGGCAGCACAGGCCCAAACCTATCGTTTTAACAACGTCAAAATCGAGGGCAATCAACGGATTGAGCCCGCGACCATCCTGACCTACGCTGGAATCGCTCGGGGTGAAACGGTGTCAGCGGCAAAGCTGAATGACGCATATCAGCGTGTTTTGGGCAGTGGATTGTTTGAATCGGTCTCGATGGAGCCCGCTGGCGGCACGTTGGTGATCAAAGTGCGCGAATTCCCGACCATCAACAAAATTAACTTTGAGGGCAACAAACGCCTGAAAGACGATGTTCTTGGGCAAATCATCCAATCCCAATCGCGCCGCGTTTACAGCCCCGGGACGGCAGAACTGGACGCCGCCAATATTACCGAGGCCTATGGCCAAGCCGGCCGCTATGCCGCAACCGTGACCCCAAAAATCATCCGCCGCTCTGCAAACCGCGTTGATCTGGTTTTTGAAGTGGTCGAGGGCAAGGTTGTTGAGGTTGAGCGTCTGAGCTTTGTTGGCAACCGTGCCTATTCCGACCGCCGCTTGCGCCGGGTTCTTGAAACCAAACAGGCAGGCCTGTTCCGCGCCATCGTTGGCAAAGATACCTTCATTGCTGACCGCGTCGAATTCGACAAACAGGTGATACGCGATTTCTATCTGTCGCGCGGCTACATTGATTTTCAGGTTTTGGCCGCCAATTCCGAAATTGCCCGCGAACGGGATGGTTTCTTTATCACTTTCAACGTGCGCGAAGGTCAGAAATTCAAATTCGGTGAAATCACCACTGCCAGCGATCTGGAAGAGGTCGACACGCTGGAATATGAAAAAGTGATCAGGATTAAAACGGGTCAGACATATACGCCGACCCAAGTTGAAAATACCATCGCCCGCATGGAGCGTTTGGCCATTCAACAAAGCCAGAACTTTATTCGGGTCGAGCCACGCATCACCCGCAACGACCGTGATCTGACGCTTGATATTGAATTTGCCATCGTTCGTGGCCCACGGGTTTTCGTTGAACGCATTGATGTCGAGGGCAACGCGACCACATTGGATCGCGTGGTGCGCCGCCAATTCAAAGTGGTCGAAGGCGACCCGTTTAATCCACGCCAAATCCGCGAATCTGCGGAACGTATCCGCAGCCTTGGGTTCTTTAGCAATGCAGACGTAAATGCACGCGAAGGCTCTGCATCGGATCAGGTCATCATTGATGTGAATGTTGAAGAACAACCTACTGGCAGCCTGAACTTTGGTGGATCATATGGCACCGAGGGCGGTGTTGGTCTGGCCATCGGCTTTAAAGAGACCAACTTTATGGGACGTGGCCAAACATTGGACTTTTCCATTGATACGGCCTCTGAAAGCTCTGCGGCCGGGTTCGCCTTTATTGAACCATCCCTGTTGGGGCGTGACGTAAAGTTCCGCTTCGCGGCGAACCACGCCACCACAGAGGGGTTGAATTCGACCTATGACACCAAACGTTCCGAGTTCTCGACGTCGCTGGAATTCCCGATCAGTAAAAATGGTCGCCTGCAGATAAACTATGTGTTTTCCAACGACGAGATTTTCAACCTGACTGTACCGTCGCCAATTTTGAACGCCGAGGTTGCCGAGGGCAGCGTTTCGACCAGTTCGCTTGGCTATAGGTTCAGCTATGATACACGGCGCACAGGTCTGAACCCGAACGCTGGTATCGTTTTGCAGTTTAGCCAGGAATTTGCTGGTTTGGGGGGCGATGCCAAATTCATCAAGACAACCGCACTTGTCGGGGCCGAAACCAAGGTCTTGAACGAAGACGTTACCTTGCGTGCGGTGTTTGAGGGCGGCGCAATCCACTCACTGGGCGGCACCAACAGCCGCATCAACAACCGCTTTTTCCTGAACGGCGCGCAAATGCGCGGGTTTGAATCGCTGGGCCTTGGTCCACGGGTTGGCAACGCCATCGGTGGCAACGCATTGGGTGGTAACCTGTTTGCGGTGGCGCGGTTTGATGCGGAATTCCCGCTGGGTCTGCCCGAAGAATACGGCATTTCAGCCGGTCTGTTCTACGACGTGGGTACAGTTTGGGGGTTGGACAACACAGCCGGTGGCGTGGACGATACCATGCACCTTCGCTCGGCCGTCGGGATTTCGATTTTGTGGACCACCGGCATTGGCCCATTGCGGTTTAACTTTTCTAAAGCCCTGGAAAAACAAACCTATGACCGTGACCGTTCTTTCGAGCTGACCATCCAGACACAGTTCTGATATGACGGCGCGTGGCGGCATTCCTGCGGCTCTTTTGATTTTGAGCCTCGGCTTGTCCACTGATTTGGGGCTGGTCGGTAGCGCATTGGTTTCAACAGCGGTTTCCGGCGTGGTTTCACCTGCCCATGCGCAAGACAGCGCCCCGGCCAAACGCAGCATTTTGACGATTGATCAGGAGCTGTTGTTCACCCGGTCCTTGTTTGGCGAACGCGTCGTAACCCAGATTAATGCGGATTTGGCCAATCTGGAGCAAGAATTCCAGCGTCTGGAAGCAGACCTAACGGCCGAAGAAAAAGAGCTGACGCAAAAACGCGCAACGCTTGAGCCGGACGCCTTTCGCAAGCTGGCGGACGCGTTTGATGAAAAAGTCCAAGGTATTCGCAAGGCCCAAGACGCCAAGGCCCGTGAACTGGACCGCCGTCTGGAGCAGGAACGCGCCAAATACTATGGGTTGGTCAATCCGATTTTGTACCAAATTATGGAAGAGCTGGATGCCAGCGTGATCATAGATCGTCGGGCCATATTGGCGGGCGTTGAAGGTGTCGATATCACCAAGGACGCTTTGCAAATGATCGACGCTACACTGGGTGATGGCTCGGCGCCCGCGGCACCAGTACCCGCGGATGAATAGGGTTTAAGCCGCGGGTCAACTGGGGCGGGCAGGTGGCTTGTCTGCCCTGAAATGAATTGATAATCAGAGGGTTGAGACCTTCGACACTAAAAACAAGACAGGGATATGGACGGGGACATGACAGAACAAATAACCACAGCTGATTTAGACATCATTCAACGGATTATTCCGCATCGCTATCCCTTTTTGCTGATCGACAAAGTGCGCGATATCAAGGTGAAAGAAAGCGCTGTCGGGATCAAAAATATCACCTTCAACGAGCCACAGTTTCAGGGCCATTTCCCGGGCGCACCGATCTTTCCCGGTGTGATGATCGTCGAAGCAATAGCCCAGACGTCGGCCGTGCTGGTTGGCGTGACGCTTGATCTGATCGACAAGGATCTGCTGGTCTATTTCATGTCCATCGACAAATGCAAATTCCGCCGCAAGGTTATTCCGGGCGACGTGCTGGAAATGCATGTCGAGGTTCTGCGCTCGAGCAAGAAAATCTGGAAATTCCGCGGCGTGGCCACGGTCGAGGGCGAAGTCGCCGCCGAGGCCGAGATCGTCGCGATGATTGATCTGTTAGAGGAATAGCCCGATATGAGCATTCACCCCACAGCCAAGATTCACGCCAGCGCGGTCCTTGAAGAGGGCTGCGTCGTTGGCGAAGGCTGTGAAGTCGGGCCATTTTGCTGCATTGGCCCAAATGTGGTTCTGGGGCCTAAAGTGCATCTAAAAAGCCATGTTGTGGTCACAGGCCAAACCGAAATCGGCGAAGAAACTGTGGTGTTTGCTTTTGCCGTGGTGGGGGAAATCCCGCAGGATCTGAAATTCAACGGTGAACAAACCCGCCTGATCATCGGCAAGCGCAACCGCATCCGCGAAGGCGCGACATTGAACACTGGCACCGAAGGCGGCGGGGGCATAACCCGCGTTGGCGACGATTGCCTGCTGATGACGGGGTCCCATGTGGCCCATGACGCGACCCTTGGCAACAAGGTGATCTTGGCAAATCAAGTGGCCATTGCGGGCCATTGCGTGATTGGCGACGAGGTGATCATTGGCGGACTTTCGGGCATCCATCAATTCGTGCGCATCGGGCGTGGGGCCATCATTGGCGCTGTGACCATGGTCACCAATGATGTGATCCCCTTTGGTCTGGTGCAATCTGAACGCGGCGACCTGGATGGGTTGAATCTGGTTGGTTTGAAACGTCGTGGCGTGCCACGCGAAGAAATCTCGGCGTTGCGTTTGGCCTATCAAACACTGGCCCAAGGCGAGGGCACTTTTCAAGAACGCGCCGCCCGTCTGACCCGCGACAGCGACAGCGACTATGTGCGTGAAATCACTGATTTCATCACCGGAACGACGGATAGATCGTTCTTAACCCCAAAATGAGCGCGACACTGGCGATTTTGGCTGGGTATGGCGCATTGCCGCAAATGTTGGCGGCTGCCAATCACGAGGCCCTGTTCGTCAGCTTTGAAGGTGTTGAGGTGAATGTGCCATTGCCGCGTCACTTTGCGGCCAGTTTCAACCAATTCGGCACCCTGTTCGACACCCTCCATGCGGGTGGAATCACTGCCGTTTGTTTTGCTGGTGCGATGACACGGCCCGCGCTGAACCCCGCTGCGTTTGACGTTCAAACCATGCAGCTCGCCCCACGCTTGATGGGTGCGATGGCGGGGGGTGATGACGGGTTGCTGCGCGAAATCATTGCAGTGTTTGAGGAACAAGGTTTTGAAGTCCTCGGCGCGCATCAAATCCTGCCCGAATTGGTTGCCAAATCTGGTTTGATCGCGGGCAAAACACCCGATTCCGATAGCGACGCCAAGCGCGGTTTGGACATCCTTGCAGCCCTTAGCGGCATGGACGTGGGGCAGGGTGTGGTGGTGGCCAATGGGCTGTGTTTGGGGGTTGAAACCCTGCAAGGCACCGACGCCATGCTGGGCTTTGTCGCGGCAACCCCTGCAAACTTGCGCCAATCCGGCGGGGTGTTTGTTAAGGCCGCCAAACAGGGCCAAGATTTACGTGTCGACATGCCCGCGATTGGGCCTGACACCGTGGCCTCGGTCGCCTCTGCCAAGCTTGCGGGCATCGTCATTGCGGCGGATCAAGTGATGATCCTTGAGCGCGCCAAAACCATAAAAGCCGTCGAGGCAGCGGGCCTGTTCCTGCTGGCCCTTTGATGCAGTTTTATCTGATCGCCGGCGAGCCTTCGGGCGATGCCTTGGGCGCGGCCTTGATGGCTGGTCTGAAACAGGTGATGCCAAAGGCGCAATTTCACGGGGTCGGTGGGCCATTGATGCAAGCCCAAGGGCTGCGCAGCCAATTCCCGATGGACGAGTTGTCCGTCATGGGCATTGCCGAAGTGCTGCCCAAATACCGCGCCCTAAAGCGCCGTATCGCTGAATGCGCCGATGCGGTTATCGCTTTGAAACCAGACGCGTTGATCACCATCGACAGCCCGGATTTCTGCCTGCGGGTCGCCAAGCAGGTGAAAGCCGCTAGCGACATTAAAACCATCCATTACGTCGCGCCCTCGGTCTGGGCGTGGCGGGCAGGGCGGGCCACCAAAATGGCCCGCGTCATTGACCATGTGCTGGCCTTGTTGCCGTTCGAGCCACCTCTGATGCAGGCGGCTGGCATGGGCTGCGATTTCGTCGGCCATCCGGTGGTCAACGACCCAGTCGCCAGCCCTGCAGAGATCGCGGCGTTTCGTGAACAACATGCCCTCAAGGACACGCCGCTGTTGCTGGTGCTGCCTGGATCACGCCGTGGCGAAGTTGCGCGGCTTGCACCGATTTTTGGCCAAACCCTTGGCCATCTATGCAAGGCCCAACCTGATCTAAAGGTTGTGGTCCCCGCCGCCAGTGCCGTTGCAGGTCAGGTGCGTGCGTTCGTGGCCGATTGGCCCATCAAGCCGATCATCATTGACGGTGACCCCGCTCAAAAACGCGCCGCTTTTGGTGCGGCTGATGTGGCGCTGGCCGCCTCTGGCACAGTGTCGCTGGAACTGGCCGCCGCCAGCACGCCTATGGTTGTTGCCTATGACATGAACTGGTTCTCGCGGCTTTTGATCAGCCGGATGTTAAAGATCGACACAGTGACATTGGTAAACCTTGTCTCGGAAACCCGTGTGGTGCCTGAATTTCTGGGCGCACAATGTGACCCCGAACAAATTGCCAAGGGTATCATCACGGTGCTGGCCAGTCCGGATGATCAGCAGGTTGCGATGGATCTGACCATGCAGCGCCTTGGACGTGGCAGCGAAGCCCCGGGCCTGCGTGCTGCCAAAGCGGTGATCAAAGCCGTCACTGCAGGCTAGCCACGCATAATACGTAGGAAATAGAGCAGGAGGGCGGGCAGTTCACGGACATAGGATTTCACGGTCCTATACGCACCAATCCCTTTGCTGTCCGGAATGCTAAAGCGCACATCCAGCCCGAAATGCCTGGCAATCAATTTGGATCGCAACACATGAAACCGATCCGTGACCAGCACCACCGATTTGGCCTTGAGCCGTTTCAAAAAGGGGCGCGCATTGGCGATGTTTTGTTGGGTGTTGATTGACTTGTCTTCCAGCGAAATATCCGCTTCGGGTACGCCCAGCTCCATACAGATGTCGCGAATGACGATGGCTTCGGTGGGTGGGTTCAATCCGACGCCACCGCAGCCGATGATATGCCGGACCTGACCCGACAAATGCAGGTTCGCCGCATGCGCTGCACGTCTACGCAGGGCAGGCGAGGCCACACCATCCGCCCAAACCGCCGCCCCCAAAACAACGGCAACTGGTAAATCCGAAGGTTTTAATACCCGCGCCAAATCCAGCCTCCACCAAAAATCCGGCTACCGTCTTCTTCATAGAACACACATGCCTGACCCGGCGACACGCCTTCCTCCGGTGTCAGCAACTCGACCTCGGCCGTGGTGGCGGACAGCGGGCGCAGGATGGCGCTGCGCGGTGGGCGGGTCGAGCGTACCTTAACAGCCATATGCCATGCCTTACGACTCTCGAACGGTTCATCCCCCAGCCAGTTGATTTCCCGTACGGCTACAATCCGTGTCGTCAGCGCCTCCTTGGGGCCAACAACCACCTCGCGCCGATCCGCATCCAGCTTAACCACATATAGTGGGTTCGCCAAGCCGCCGATGCCCAAGCCCCGACGCTGACCTATAGTATAATGTATAACGCCTGCGTGCCGGGCCAACACATTGCCGTCCATGTCCACAATATCGCCAGGGCTGGCCGCCTCAGGCCGCAGCTTCTCGATCAAAGCCGCGTAATTGCCATCGGGCACAAAGCAAATGTCCTGACTGTCGGGCTTGTCCGCCACCGCCAAACCATGTTTCACGGCCAATTCACGCGTTTCGGCTTTGGATTTCAGGTGGCCCAGTGGAAAGCGCAGGAATTCCAGCTGTTCTTGCGTGGTTGGAAACAGGAAATAACTTTGATCACGGGTGGCATCCGCTGCCGCATGCAATTCGGCCCCGTGTTTACCATCCATGCGCTGAATATAATGCCCCGTCGCCATGCAATCAGCATCCAGATCGCGCGCCGTGGCCAGCAGGTCCTTAAACTTGACCCGCTCATTGCAGCGAATGCAAGGCACCGGCGTCGCCCCTGCCAGATAGCTGTCGGCAAATTCGTCAATCACGGTTTCTTTAAAAATGTTCTCATAATCCAGCACGTAATGCGGAAATCCCATTTCCTCGGCCACGCGGCGCGCGTCATGAATGTCGATGCCGGCGCAACAGGCGCCTTTCTTGGCCAAAGCCGCGCCGTGATCATAAAGCTGCAGGGTCACCCCAACCACGTCATAGCCCTCTCGGGCAAGCTCTGCGGCCACCACGGATGAATCCACGCCGCCGGACATCGCCACCACCACGCGGGTTTCGGATGGTGGTTTTGCAAAACCAAGTGAGTTTAGGGCGTGGGTCATTAGGATACCGTTCATAGGAGTTAGCGAGGTCTTTCGGAATATAGGAAAATGCGAACTACTAACAAGGGGTGGTTTCATTCCTAATTAAGGGTGTTGGCGCAAATTGGGCAAAACCGCACAAGGATTGACCGATGTATTTGAAAAAAGTTGATGGGCCGCGCGCTGTGACCCTGCCGGATGGCAAAGTAATGACCAGGGCCGATTTGCCCGATCCATCGACCAAACGCTGGGTGGCGAGTCGCAAAATCGCCGTCGTTCGGGCCGTAACCTTTGGACTGATTCCCCTGAAAGAGGCGCTCGAAACCTACGATATCAGCGAGGAAGAGTATCAGTCATGGGAAACAGCCGTTAAAAAGCACGGCGCGAGCGCCTTAAAAACAACTTCTTTACAAAAGTATAGACAACTTTAAAGTGTATTCACTAAATGTTCCTCTCCGGTAACATGTGGTTAACCATTTAGGGGCAGTGTTAACCACAATGCTGAAGGGAATTATTAAATAGCGGAGAATACTAAAAATGCGTGTTTTGCTGGTTGAAGACGATCCTACGACATCAAAGAGCATCGAAATGATGCTCACCCATGCCAATCTGAATGTTTACTGCACCGATCTTGGTGAAGAGGGCATCGATCTGGCCAAGCTTTATGATTACGATTTAATCCTGCTTGATCTTGGTTTGCCGGATATGAATGGCAACGAAGTGCTGCGTCAGTTGCGCTTGGCGCGGATTGATACGCCTATTCTGATCCTGACTGGATCTGACGACACCGAGAACAAAATCAAGGCCTTTGGCTTTGGCGCGGATGATTACCTGACCAAACCGTTTCATCGCGAGGAGTTGGTGGCCCGCATCCATGCGATTATCCGGCGCTCCAAGGGGCATTCCCAGTCAATTATCTCGACCGGAAAAATTGCCGTTAATCTGGACGCCAAGACCGTTGAAACCTCGGGCAAACCGATCCATTTGACGGGCAAAGAATACCAAATGCTGGAATTGCTTTCCTTGCGCAAAGGGACAACCCTGACCAAAGAGATGTTCTTGAACCATCTATATGGTGGAATGGATGAGCCCGAGTTGAAAATAATCGACGTGTTTATCTGTAAATTGCGCAAAAAACTGTGCGAAGCAACGGATGGCGAGAACTACATCGAAACCGTTTGGGGGCGCGGCTATGTGTTGCGTGATCCTGTCGCAAGTGAAATGGATGAACCGCTGGCAATTGGCGCCTGAATGAGACCACCACTCTCTGGACCTCTTCGTAATCCCCGCCTATCAAGGACAGGAGTATTGCGAAGAGGGCGAGATGGACCGGAAATCCGTTGATCAATTGAACACATCACAAGCCAGCCGCGAGCTGGCCGATTTGGCTGCTGTCTTGAATCGTGCAAACACAGCCTATCACACCAATGATGCCCCAGAAATATCGGATGCCGAGTATGATGCGCTTAAGCGGCGCAATGCAGAAATTGAAGCAACATTTCCGGACCTTAAACGCGCCGACAGCCCCAGTGACACCGTTGGCGCGGCCCCGTCTGATGGGTTTTCCAAAGTTAGCCACGCTGTACGCATGCTGTCGTTGGGCAACGCATTTTCCGATTCAGATGTGGAGGGTTTTGAGGCCCGCATTCGCAAGTTCCTTGGCATGGCCGAGGACTCGGCGCTGGCATTCACTGCCGAGCCCAAAATCGACGGCGTTTCCTTAAGTTTACGATATGAAGCAGGGCGTTTGGTTCAAGCGGCGACACGCGGCGACGG
>DEIK01000034.1:45851-76941 GCA_002352425.1 Rhodobacteraceae bacterium UBA2776 | reverse complement strand
CGCGGCGAAGTTTACATGGCGCATAAGGATTTTGCCGATCTAAACGCTCGCCAGACGGCGAACGGCGATAAACCCTTTGCCAACCCGCGCAACGCAGCCGCCGGATCGTTGCGCCAGTTGGATCCCAGAATCACCAAATCGCGCCCGCTCAAGTTTTTTGCCTACGCTTGGGGCGAATTGTCTGAACCGCTTGCCGAAACGCAATCCGGTGCAATTTTAAAACTCAACCAATTTGGCTTTGAAACAAATCCGCTGACAAAACTCTGCGATGGCCCAGCCGATATGATCAACCATTACAACAAGATCGAGCAAAGTCGCTCCAACCTTGGCTATGATATAGACGGCGTGGTTTACAAGGTCGACAACCTTGCAATGCAACAACGCCTTGGGTTTCGCTCCACCACACCGCGTTGGGCAATTGCCCATAAATTCCCCGCCGAATTGGCTTGGACACGCCTTGAGGGTATCGACATTCAAGTAGGACGCACTGGGGCATTGTCTCCCGTCGCCCGTTTGACCCCCGTCACGGTTGGCGGCGTGGTGGTCTCAAACGCCACGCTCCACAATGAGGATTACATAAAGGGGCTGGATTCAAAGGGAAACACCATCCGCGACGGCAAAGACATCCGCATTGGCGATTGGGTGCAAGTCTACCGCGCCGGCGACGTGATCCCGAAAATCGCAGATGTTGACCTGAGCAAACGTCCAAAAGACGCAAAACCCTACGATTTTCCAATTGTATGTCCCCAATGTGACTCTGTCGCGGTCCGCGAAGAAGGTGACGCCGTTCGCCGCTGCACAGGCGGTTTGATTTGCCCCGCTCAGGCCGTTGAAAAACTAAAGCATTTCGTGTCCCGAGGTGCGTTTGACATCGAGGGGTTGGGGGCCAAACAAGTCGAAAGCTTTTATCACGACGACATCCTGCCGATCCGCGAACCTGTTGACATTTTCACCCTGCAATCTCGCGACGCAGCCAATCTGGCCAAGTTGAAAAACCGCGATGGTTGGGGCGAAAAATCAGCGACCAAATTGTTTCAGGCGATTGACGAAAAGCGCAATATTCCATTGGCCCGCCTGATCTTCTCTCTTGGCATCCGCCACGTTGGCGACAGCGCCTCGACCCTGTTGGCTGACCACTATGGCTCCTGGTCAATTTTTGAGGCGACTATCAGCATGATCACTGAAAATGAAGGCCCTGAATGGAACGATTTGATCGCCATTGACGGCATTGGGTCCGTGATGGCCGCCTCATTGGTGACAGCGTTCGCCCAAGAATCCGAGCGCGCCTCGATTGACAGATTGGTCGCCGAATTGACGCCACAGGATGCGATCAAACGCGCGCCCGTTGATAGCCCTGTTGCGGGCAAAACGGTTGTGTTCACCGGATCATTGGAAAAAATGACCCGTGCCGAAGCCAAAGTGCGTGCCGAGACGTTGGGCGCCAAAGTTTCGGGGTCGGTTTCGGCCAAAACCGATTTGGTTGTGGCAGGTCCCGGGGCTGGGTCGAAAGCCAAAAAAGCCGAGAGCCTTGGGGTGGAGTTGATCGACGAGGACAGCTGGTTGGCGCTGATCGGTGACGCGTGAGCGGTCGGCCTGAAATCCTGTTCCCGCTGTTTTCGGATTTGGAAACGCTGCAAGGTGTCGGGCCCAAAACCGCAACCCACTTTGCGCAAATGGGCATCGAAAAACCGCGAGATCTGATTTTTACATTGCCGCACAGCGGTATTGACCGACAACGCCGCGAAAGCATCCGTGATGTTGCGGCCCCTGCTGTGGTGACGGTGACGGTGACGGTAGGGCGGCATATTCCTCCGCCCAGCCGCGGGCGTCCTTATCGGGTTGAAGTGACGGATGCCAAAACCACATTCCAATTGGTTTTTTTTCATGCCCACTCTGACTATATTCAAAAAATTCTGCCAACGGGCCAGCAACGGATCGTTTCAGGCCGCGTTGAAATTTTTGATTCCGTTGCACAGATGGTCCATCCGGATCATGTGCTACGGATCAAAGACGCGAGCGAAATACCTGATTTTGAACCCGTCTACCCGCTGACATCGGGCGTGTCATTGAAGTTAATGACCAAGGCGGTGGACGCGGCCAGAAAACGGATCGCGCCCTTGGAGGAATGGATAGATCCAGCCCAAAAGTCCAAGGCCAAATGGCCGGACTGGGATCAAGCCATCGCGGCGGCTCATACGCCCAAAAGCAATGCCGATTTTGCACCCGGCGCACCGGCGCGCGAGCGTTTGGCTTATGACGAGTTTTTTGCCCACCAATTGACGCTGGCCTTGGCGCGCGCCGTTGAGCGGAGAGGCAAAGGCCACGCCAGCCTGGCAAGCGGAAAAATGCAAAGCAAAGTTCTGGCGGCGTTGCCCTATCAAGCGACTGGCGCGCAGGAGCGGGCAATATCCGAGATCGCCACAGATATGGCCAAGCCATTGCGGATGAACCGCCTGTTGCAAGGTGATGTGGGCTCGGGCAAAACACTGGTCGCGTTGATGTCGCTGTTGGTTGCGGTTGAGGCTGGCGGCCAAGGCGTGATGATGGCCCCGACCGAGATTTTGGCGCGCCAGCATTTGGCCGGATTACAACCTTTGGCCGAAGCCGCAGGGGTGGTGCTGGAACTATTGACGGGGCGCGACAAAGGGGCCGAGCGAACAGCAAAGTTGAGCGCATTAAAATCCGGAGACATCCAGATATTGGTCGGTACCCATGCGGTGTTCCAAAAGGACGTGGAATTTCAAGATCTGCGGCTCGCGATAGTCGATGAACAACATCGTTTTGGGGTGCGGCAACGGTTAGAGCTGTCCGCCAAAGGCATGCAGGCGGATGTTTTGGTGATGACGGCGACACCGATCCCGCGCTCACTTTCGCTGGCGCAATATGGTGACATGGACATTTCGGTGTTGGATGAAAAACCGCCTGGGCGCAAGCCAATCAAAACGGCAATGGTGTCCACCACACGAATTTCCGAGGTGGTGGAACATATGCGCAAAGCGATAGCCGAGGGGCGGCAAGCCTATTGGGTCTGCCCATTGGTTGAAGAAAGTGAAGTGGTTGACATGGTCGCGGCGCAGGAACGGTTCAAAACCCTGCGGGCGGCTTTGGGCGAGGGCGTGGTGGGATTGGTCCACGGGCAAATGCCACCGGCTGAAAAAGACGCGGCGATGCAACGGTTCAACGCAGGTGAGACCAAAGTGCTGGTCGCCACCACTGTCATAGAGGTCGGCGTGGATGTGCCCAATGCCACGATCATGGTGATTGAACGGGCCGAGAGTTTCGGGTTGGCGCAATTGCACCAGTTGCGTGGACGGGTTGGGCGCGGGTCTGAGCAGTCGACCTGTTTGTTGATGTATCAAGCCCCCTTATCTGAAACCGCATCGCAGCGGTTGGAAATCATGCGCGAAACTGAAGACGGTTTTGTGATTGCCGAAGAAGATTTGGCGATGCGCGGGGCAGGGGATTTGATCGGGACTGCGCAATCCGGTCTGCCACGGTTTCGAATTGCTGACATCGAAAGTCAAGCGGCGCTGATGGCGATCGCCCAAAGTGATGCGCGAAAATTGCTGGCCGAGGATGCCGAACTAACCAGTGCACGTGGCAAGGCCGCGCGTATCCTGTTGTGGTTGATGGAACAGGATAAGGCAATTCGTTTAATTTCAGTGGGTTAGGTGTTTTCACCCCTATTTGTTCACAAATGTTCTCAAAAAGTTCTTTACATACAGTTAATCGTGTGAGAACAAAGGGGCAACAAGTGGAACGGATACACAGAACAAAACAGAGGAGCCCTGAAATGCTCAACGATATTAAAACAGTCTACCTGCGCTCTGGCGCAACGATCCTTCAGGACGCACTGGGGGCAGCTGCCCTTATGGTGATGCTGGCCGTCGGATTGTATTTGCCCGGGTTGGCTTAACACCTGCCAAGATTTGAATTGCCTGCCGTCTATATGCCGATACCGCGCTGCAATATGTCCCCATCAGATGCACGCGACATGACACTGCCTATACCAAACACGCCGAGAAGATTGCCTCTTTCTTGATGTTTAAGTGTCCGGACCACATTAGACATGGCCACTTGCCGCCGCCTTCTGATCCCAGAAGTGCGGCGGTTTTTTTAGTCAGAGACATACCCCATTCGCAAACCGCCCCAATGCATACCATCGACAATGATCGGCGCGGAAACATCTTTCATGGTCGTGACTTTGCCAGCCCCCATATCACGATGATAGGTCTGCAGCAAAAACGGCTCGGCGTTGTTGCCAGCCTTTAGACCGACCGTGTCGCCAAATATGCGACGATTACGACAATTGGCCATATTCCAGTCAGGATCATCGCTCATTGGTTGCGAAACATTTTTGTTGTGGGTTGGAATGTAGCCTTTTTTATCAATCGCAGCGCAGAAGACCACGCGCGCGTCAAATTCCAAAACCGGTTCTTGGATTTCCGGCAACACACTGTCGGTAAACGCGGTGAAACTGGTCATAACCTGTTGTGGATCTGTGCGGGGTATCGGGGAATATCTGTGGGTGAAAAGATCAGCGCGGCTAATTTCCCCATTGGAAAGAGCGGCCTCAAATCGAGCCGAAATTTGCGCCGCGCGGCTTTGGACCTCGGTGATAAACCGCGTATCCTGCGTCACGCCCCCCAGCGAAACACTGCTTTGGATCAGGTATTCCGATTGTGCGACCAAAGTGTTTGCCCGTTGTCGGACGTTATGAATACCACTTGCTGTTTGCTCCAGTGATTGGCCCATTTGCTCAAAACTAACCCCGAAATCGACAATTGAGGTGCCAACACTACTGGCGTTGTCCCTGATTTGGCTGGCCTCCGAATTGATCAACCGCACATGATCGGCGATGCCGGTAAGCGAGGTATTGGTTTCATCCGCTTCGGCCAATACTTTTTTGGCGTCGATGGCTGCATCACTTGCCTCGCCACGCAAGGACAATACCCATTCGCCAAGGGTCGCGATCGAGTCATTGATCCCCTCGGCGGCACTGGCCGTTTTGCGCGACAGTTCGTTAATCGCTTCGGCGACAACCGCAAAACCACGGCCAGCCTCACCAGCGCGCGCGGCCTCGATTTTGGCGTTGATTGCCAGTATGTTGACCTGTGCGGCAATGGAAGCAATGTCGTTGTTATTGGTTTGGGCGGATTGGATGCTTTCCTCGATCACGGTGATACGTTCATCCAGTGCCTGCACCCAATTTGCCAGCTTTTGCGCGCGACTGCCGGCACTCTGGATATTTTCAACCGAGTTGACGACCGCATCAAGCGTTTCCACTGTGGTCTCATTCACGGTTTCAATTGCGCTGCGCACAACGACATTGCCTTCCAACATTTGCTTGGCATTTTCACGGACCTGGTCCAACGTCAAAAGCTGGCTTTTGGTGCTGGTATCAATCTGGTTCAGGGCCGCCGCCAGATCGACAAGCTCCCCTCCCAAGCCCACCGCAATTTGCGACAACTTGTCCAGCTGCGCATTGGCGGGGTCGGCATTCGTAAAATCGGCGGACGGAATCATCGAGATCTCCTGCAGAACATCCCTTATGCTACGACCGAAGTCTTACATCATAATTAAGCACATTCCGATTCACTGGCCACACCAATGGCCTTAACCAAGGCCTCGAGCGACAACATGATCGAAGCGTGGCGGTTTTTATAGCCGCGCGCGGCTTCCAAGACCCGCAGCCCGTCAAAGGGTGCATCCGGCACAGGACCATCGTTGCGCAGCATGTCTGATAGTTGATTGCGCGCCTTCAACACCTCATCAGGCGTGCGCCCAATGATGTTGCTGGCCACAACCGATGCCGCTGCTTGACCCAAGGCACAGGCCTTTACATCCTGGCCAAACCCGCAAATGCGCCCCTGATCCAGCGACACATCAACCGTCACGGTGGACCCACACAGCGGCGCGCGCTCTTTGACGCTGGCCTGCGGGGCCTCCAGGCGGTCGGTCAATGGGATATCCGCCGCCAAAGCCAATATCTGGCCGGAATATAATTTGATCAGATCTTGATCATCGCTCATCTCAAATTCCTTTTGGGGCTTTCAATCCGATCCCTCGGTATCCTAGATAGGCACATTGGCGCAATTTGCAAAAGGTTTTCCAATGGATTTCGACCCAACTACACTTAAATTTGATGACAAAGGCCTGATCCCCGCCATTGCCCAAGCCGAGGGCACTGGCGAGGTGTTGATGATGGCATGGATGAACCATGAGGCCGTGGCGCAAACCCTAAAGACCGGACGTGTCACCTATTGGTCCCGCTCACGCCAATCTTTCTGGATCAAGGGCGAGACCTCGGGCCATGTGCAGGAATTGGTTGAAATGCGGGTTGATTGTGACCGCGACTGCCTGTTGGTCATTGTGCGCCAGACGGGTGCGGCCTGTCACACCATGCGGCGCAGCTGTTTTTACACTGCCCTGCAGGATGGCAAAGAGGTCGAGATCATGGAACCGATGGCCTAAAGACCAACCATTTCACGGATATCAGCGGGGGTTGCCCCATCTGCGCGGTATTTTGCTATAGCGCGGGCATCATCGCGTTTGGCAAGACGCTTGCCTGCCTGATCACGGATCAGGCGATGGTGGTGGTAGCGCGGTGTTGGCAGGTCCAGCAGATGTTGCAACAAAACATGGATTTTGGTGGCCTCGAACAGGTCTTGGCCGCGGACCACATCCGTGACGTTTTGGGTCGCGTCATCAAGCACAACCGACAGATGGTATGAGGTGCCCATATCGCGGCGCGCCAAAACGATGTCTCCGACATTATTGATCAGTTCACTGGCGGTGATGCTGTGTTGGCCGTTGTCACCAAAGCCAAGAGGGAAGTGATCTGCCAATAGATCGCAAGCCTTAGCCATATCGAGCCTCAACGCGGCCGCATCATCCGTATGAGCAGCATTACGGCAGGTTCCGGGGTAGATCATACCATCGGGGCCAAAGACGGGTTTTACGCCTTCTTGCGGAGCACTGATCGCGGCCTCAATGTCGCGACGATTGCAGGTGCAGCGATACAGCAGGCCTTTGGAGTCGAGCAGGCCAAGCGCGTCCTTGTAGACTGACATCCGATCCGATTGGCGCATCACAGGGGTTGGCCACGTCAGGCCAAGCCACGCCAAATCATCGTAAATCTGTGCCTCCCATTCGGCACGTGCGCGACTTTGATCAATGTCTTCAATACGCAGGTGAAATTCACCACCCGCTTTTTGTGCCATATCATAGGCCAAAAGCGCCGAAAATGCGTGACCCAGATGTAGTGGACCTGTTGGGGATGGGGCAAAGCGGGTGCGCATGTAGATGACTATAGATCAGGCCATGGGTTGCAATCCACATCTGAATGAGTGTTTGAAAATTGATGGCTTTGAATTGAGGCCAATTCATGTATTCTTGTAACATTTAGTATTGAAAGTATTGTTAATGAGCATCAAAGGCAGCGTTGATTGGGGGGAACTGGCAGTAACACTGTTTGAATCCGGTGGGCGCAAAACCTATCACGTGGACGAAGTGGCGAAAATTGGTGTTGATCTTGGTCTTGTTCCAGTTGGGGAAAGCAGCGATAGTTTTGCCAAGAAGCTAAACGGTTTTTTGGCGCGAAATGTAAAAAACAAAGCGGCGCAGTTTTCAAAGGTACCGAATAAAAAGGGCGGCTACAAAAAAGGTATCTACCGGCTAAAACCCATGAAATCGCGTAAAATGACGGCTGTCGCCCCCAAAGTGGAAACGGCCTTCACTGGAGCGGCTGGCGAATTTGCCGTCTTAAGTGAGCTGTTATTCTGGGGCTTTAATGCCTCAAAAATGACTGTGGATGATGGTATTGATGTGGTCGCCTCAAAGAAGGGTAAATATTTCCACATTCAGGTCAAAACAGCCAATGGTGCGCTGGACAAACCCTATCAAGCCTCGGTGCGCTCAAAATCCTTTCAGCATTCAACCAATGTTTTTTATGTCATCGTGCTGCGGACCTATTCATCAAAGCGTTATATCAATGATTTTGTGATCTTTTCATCTGGTGAAATCCATCAGTTGATAGCAAAGGGGGTCTTGAAAAACTCTGCCACGATAAGTCTTAGAATTCGGTTGGAAAAAGGCCGGTATTGGTTGGGAAAAAATTATGATGTTACACATAATGTGAACAACTGGGATTGCCTCTGTTAATTGATCAGGCGTTGCGGTTTTTCACAGTCCTATACCAGCCATTCGTGCCAGGCTTCTTTGGCGCGGTCGGTGTAGGCTTTGTAGCGGGTCTTGCGGTTTTTGCGGCCGTGTTTCGCGTCAATCGGTTGAAACAGACCAAAGTTGACGTTCATCGGCTGGAACGTCTTGGCCGCAGCCCCGCCTGTGATGTGGTTCACAAGCGCGCCCATGGCCGTGTCGATGGGCGGGGTTTCAATAGGTTGCCCCATGATTTCACAAGCCGCCATGCGTCCGGCCAAAAGGCCCATAGCCGCAGATTCAACGTAGCCTTCAACGCCGGTGATTTGGCCCGCAAAACGAATGTTAGGCCGTGATTTCAGTCGCAATTGATCGTCCAGCAACGTGGGCGAGTTTAAAAACGTGTTGCGGTGGATGCCGCCGAGCCGCGCGAAACTTGCGTCCTCAAGACCGGGGATCATTTTGAACACTTCGGTTTGAGCACCGTATTTCATCTTGGTTTGGAAGCCGACGATGTTGAACAGGGTGCCAAGCGCGTTGTCATAGCGCAGTTGCACAACGGCGTAGGGTTTATCATCGGGGTGATGTTGATTGGTCAGACCAACGGGTTTCATCGGGCCAAACCGCAAGGTCTCGCGGCCCCGTTCGGCCATCACTTCGATGGGCAGGCAGCCGTCAAAATAGCCAGCCGTTTCGCCCTCGTGGAATTCGGTCTTGTCGGCGGCCAATAGCGCGTCGATGAACGCCTCGTATTGGGCCTTGTCCATTGGGCAGTTCAAATAGGCCTTTTGCTCGGCCTCGGTTTCGCCTTTGTCATAGCGCGATTGCATCCATGCGACATCCATGTTGATGCTGTCGGCGTAAACAATAGGGGCAATGGCATCAAAGAACGCCAATTGATCGCTGCCGGTTTCACGCGCGATGGATTGGCCCAAGTCTGTAGACGTCAGCGGCCCCGTGGCAATGATCCAATGGCCATCTTTAGGCAATTCAGTGATTTCGCCATCTTCTACGCTGATCAACGGGTGCGCGCGCACATGTTTGGTGACGGTTTCGGAAAACGGGTCACGGTCCACGGCCAAGGCCGAGCCTGCGGGCAGGGCGTGCTCATCGGCCGCTTGCAGGATGATGCTTTCGCATTGGCGCATTTCCCAGTGCAGCAGCCCCACGGCGTTGGCCTCGTGATCATCAGAGCGAAACGAGTTGGAGCAGACCATTTCGGCCAGATTTCCGGTGCGATGCGCAAAGGTTTCAACCTTTGGGCGCATTTCGTGGATCACCACAGTGATGCCCATGTTTGCGGCTTGCCATGCGGCCTCGGCACCGGCCATGCCGCCGCCAATGATGTGGAGTGTGTCTGTCATATCAGCGCCTGTTTTCTAGGGCAGAGCGGGGGTTTCACACCCCCGCACCCCCGTGAGGTACTTTTGAAAAGAAGAAGTTGGAAGAAAGCTTATTCTTCTGCCGTGTCTTCTTCGTCATCGTCGGTTTCGGCGATTTGTGCAACCGAGACCACTTTTTCGCCTTTGGCTGTGTCAAACACCTTAACCCCACCGGCCGAGCGTGACCTGAATGAGATGCCATTCACAGGACAGCGGATTGACTGGCCTTTGGAGGTGGCCAGCATGATCTGGTCTTCCATTTCCACCGCAAAGGAGGCCACGAGATCGCCGCCGCGCATCGCTTTGTCCATGGCCGTTACGCCCATGCCACCGCGCCCGCGCACAGGATAGTCGTGGCTGGAGGACAGTTTCCCCGAGCCGCCTTCGGTGATGGTCAGGATCAGGTTTTCAACTGCTTGCATTTCGTTGAACCGCTCCTGCGTGATGGCGCCGTCGCCTTCTTCCTCGTCATCTGCTTCAACCTCGTCGGCTCCGGCTTGCGCGCGGCGCATTTTCAGATAGGCAATGCGTTCATCTGAAGTGGCTTCAAAGTGGCGGATGATCGACATGGAGACCACGTTTTCACCATCGCCAAGTTTGATGCCGCGCACCCCGGTGCTGTCGCGGCCCTTAAAGACCCGTACAGCCGTGGTTGGGAAACGGATCGCGCGCCCACCGGCGGTGAACAGCATGACGTCATCGTCCTCGGTGCAAATGCGGGCGTTCACCAGTTTCACATCTTCGGGCAGTTTCATAGCGATTTTGCCGTTGGCGCGCACGTTGGTAAAGTCAGACAGCGCATTGCGGCGCACATCGCCTGCATCGGTGGCAAAGAATATCTGCAAGGACCCCCAGTCGTCTTCGGCGGCATCCACAGGCATGATCGCGGCCACAGAAACCCCGACCGGGATCGGCAGGATATTGACGATTGCCTTGCCTTTGGCGGTGCGTCCACCTTGGGGCAGGCGCCATGTTTTCAGCTTGTAGACCATGCCATCTGTTGTGAAGAACAACAGCTGCGTGTGGGTGTTGGCGACAAACAGATTGGTGATCACGTCTTCTTCTTTGGTCTGCATGCCGGCGGTGCCTTTGCCGCCGCGCTTTTGGGCGCGGAAATCGGCCAGAGGGGTGCGTTTGATGTAGCCACCCGAGGTGACAGTCACCACCATGTCTTCTTTTTCGATCAGGTCTTCGTCGTCCATGTCGCCGGACCAGTCGACAATTTCTGTGCGCCGTGGCACCGCAAATTTCTCAGAGACCTCATTCAGCTCATTGCTGATGATTTCCATGATGCGGGTCCGCGAGCGCAGAATGTCCAGATATTCACGGATCGCGGCGGCCAGTTCTTGCAGCTCGTCGGTGACCTCTTTGACACCCATAGCCGTCAGGCGCTGCAAACGCAGCTCCAGAATGGCGCGGGTTTGGGTTTCGGACAGGTTGTAAGTGCCGTCGTCATTGGCCTTGTGGGTTGGATCGTCAATCAGCGCGATATATTCCAGAATGTCACGGGCGGGCCAGCGACGTTCCATCAATTTGGCGCGGGCCTCGGCGGGATCGGCAGAGGCGCGGATGGTTGCGACGATCTCGTCGACATTGGTAACAGCCACGGCCAGACCACACAGGATGTGGCTGCGATCACGCGCTTTGCGCAGCTCGAACGCGGTGCGGCGCGCCACGACTTCTTCGCGAAACGCGATGAAGGAGGTCAGGAAACGGCGCAAGGTCAGCGTTTCGGGGCGACCACCGTTCAGGGCTAGCATATTACAGCCGAAATAGGTCTGCATGGGCGTGAAGCGGAAACATTGGTTCAACACAACTTCTGGAGTGGCGTCGCGCTTAAGCTCGATCACCACGCGCACACCGTTGCGGTCTGACTCGTCTTGCACATGGGCCACGCCCTCGATCTTGCCTTCGCGGACCTGCTCGGCGATCTTTTCGATCATCGTGGCCTTGTTGACCTGATAAGGTATCTCGTCGATGACAATGGCGTAGCGGTCTTTGCGGATTTCCTCGACCCGGGTTTTAGAGCGGACAATGACGCTGCCACGTCCCTCTAAATAGGCTTTGCGCGCCCCCGCGCGCCCCAGCATCACACCCCCGGTAGGGAAATCGGGGCCGGGCACGTATTCGATCAGCTCTTCGGTGGTCAGATCAGGGGATTCAATCAACGCCAATGTGGCCTTGATGACTTCGCCCAGATTATGCGGCGGGATGTTGGTGGCCATGCCGACCGCAATGCCGCCAGCACCGTTCACCAGCATGTTGGGGTAACGGGCAGGCAGAACGCTTGGCTCTTGGTCTTTGCCGTCATAGTTGTCTTGGAAATCAACGGTGTCTTTGTCCAGATCGGCCGTCAAAAATGCCGCAGGCTTGTCCAGACGCACCTCGGTATAGCGCATCGC
Source organism: Rhodobacteraceae bacterium UBA2776 (assembly GCA_002352425.1). Taxonomy (GTDB): domain Bacteria; phylum Pseudomonadota; class Alphaproteobacteria; order Rhodobacterales; family Rhodobacteraceae; genus Profundibacter. The sequence continues at coordinate 64,997 of DEIK01000034.1, read as the reverse complement.
CGCCGCGTTATCGCCATCCATCGAGCCAAAGTTGCCTTGGCCATCCAGCAGCGGCAGCGACATCGAGAAATCCTGCGCCATCCGCACCAGTGCGTCATAGATCGCGCTGTCACCATGCGGGTGGTATTTCCCCATCACATCGCCCACCGCACGGGCGGATTTGCGGTAGGATTTATCGTGGGTATTGCCGCCCTCGAACATGGCATAAAGAATGCGCCGATGCACCGGTTTTAGACCGTCGCGCAGGTCCGGAATGGCGCGCGATACGATCACGCTCATGGCGTAGTCGAGATAGGAGGTTTTCATCTCGGAGGTGATCGAGATGGAAGGGCCGTCATACTCGTAACGTGGCGCAGAGTTTTCTTCTTCGTTATCAGGTGCTTCTGGAGTGTCGTTCAAGTCGTTTACCGCCCGTTCGCAATGCGTTATATTTGGTTGGAATAACTATACAGGATCGGGGGTGTTGTGCGCAATGGGGGCTGTGGTTTTTTGCAGGGGCAGACGCTCATCAAGCCTTACGGCTTTCTTCGCTATTTGGGAGGTGCAATAACGAAGAAGGCTGCAAGGCCTGATGAGTGGCTGGTTATCCTTTGGCCCGTTGCACCATCCCGAACAGATCCCGCGGATCATCTGGGTCGGCAACCATATCCAGATATTGGTGGAAATTGCCGCCCTCCAGCTGGTCATAAACATAGCGCAGAGCACTAAAATCCTCGGTGGCAAAGCCAACCCCGTCAAACAGCGTGATCTGCGCTGCTGAGGTCCGTCCTGCGGCCTCACCATTGACCACTTGCCACATTTCGGTGACGGGGTGATCGGCCTCCAACTGTTGAATTTCGCCTTCAACACGGGTTTGCGGTGGATATTCCACAAAAATATCACTGCGCAGTAGAATATCACGGTGTAATTCCGTCTTACCCGGGCAATCGCCGCCGATGGCATTGATATGCACACCAGCCCCGATCATGTTATCCGTCAATATCGTGGCGTATTGCTTGTCGGCGGTGCAGGTGGTGATGATCTGCGCGCCCTGAATGGCCTCTTGCGGTGTCTTGCATGTCGTCAGCGTCATGCCAAATCCCTCAAGGTTTGCACGGCATTTGGCGGTGGCGGCCGAATCAACGTCGTAAAGCCGAAGATCAGTGATGCCGCAGATTGTTTTCATCGCCAGCGCCTGAAATTCGCTCTGCGCCCCGTTGCCAATCATCGCCAATGTGGTCGCTCCGGCAGGGGCCAAATGTTTGGCCGCCATTGCCGAAGTCGCAGCGGTGCGCAGGGCGGTCAGGATGGTCATTTCCGACAGCAACACCGGATAACCACTGGCCACATCGGCCAATAATCCAAATGCAGTAACCGTTTGCAGCCCTTTTTTCATGTTGGCAGGGTGCCCGTTGACATATTTGAACCCATAGACTTCGCCATCAGACGTGGGCATCAGCTCGATCACCCCCTCGGTGGAATGCGATGCCACCCGTGCCACCTTGTCGAACAGTTGCCAGCGACGAAAGTCATCCTCGATATAACCAGAAAGTTCTGATAAAACCTGTTCGATTCCAATGTGATGCACAAGTTTCATCATGTTATCAACAGAGACAAATGGCACATAGGCCAGATCAGAGGGTTGGGCGTGTTTCATATCAAAAACTCCGTGTCGGGCGATCAAAGACGCGACGCCCCATCAGCGATGCGGTCAGGTCAACCATGAGAGAGGCTGTGCGACCTCGATCGTCTAAAAACGGGTTCAACTCGACCAGATCAAGCGACGATACCAATCCGCTGTCATGCAGCATTTCCATCACCAAATGCGCCTCGCGAAATGTCGCGCCGCCTGGCACGGTGGTGCCGACAGCCGGCGCAATTGAGGGGTCAAGAAAATCAACGTCTAAAGACACGTGCAGCAGTCCGTTCACACGGGCAACATCGTCCAGAAAGGCCTCCAGGGGCCGTTTCAATCCGCCCTCATCAATGCTGCGCATATCAACCACACGGATGTTGTTTTTCACCAAAGCGGCTTGTTCCGCCGGGTCAACCGAACGGATGCCGATCATGCAAATATTGCCCATCGGCACGATGGTCGGCAGCTCTGGAAAGGCGTCAAACCCCTCCAACCCGCTGACATAGCCAAGCGGCGTGCCATGCAGGTTGCCCGAATCCGTGGTGGCGGGGGTGTGGAAATCGCTATGGGCATCCAACCACAACACAAATTGCGGACGATCCACTTCGGCTGCATGGGCGGCAACACCTGCCACAGTGCCCAAGGAAAGTGCGTGATCACCGCCCAAAAAGATTGGAAAACCCTGCTGCATGGCGTTTTTGGCCGCTCCCATCAGGGTCTGGGTCCAACCCACGGTTTTGCCCAACTGAAACGTATTGCTGTCTGGGTCATCTGGGATCGACGTTGGCTCTGCAACCAAATTTCCGTGGTCCGTAACCGAGTGGCCAAGCCCTATGATGGCTTCGGTCAAGCCAGCGGTGCGCAGGGCATCCGGCCCCATCAAACAACCACGTGTGCGTTTGCCGCTATCGACCGGCGCACCGATCAATTGAGTGTGTAATCTTGTCATGTCTCACCTGTTCGCTGGTTCCTAAGTTGCAATATTTAGACAAAGCGGGGTATGAAATAGCGCATAATTCGGCTATTTTGGTGCCTAATTGATCAAACCGACCAAACGGAGTTCCGAAATGGACGATACGGATCGAAAACTCATTGCCGCCTTGCGCCGCGACTCCCGCGCGCCATTATCCAGCCTTGCGGCCGACCTGAACCTGTCGCGCACCACCGTGCGCAACCGTATTGAGCGCTTGCAGGCCCGTGGCGAAATTCTGGGTTTTACCGTACAATTGAAAAGCGACATCGCCCATGCCCCCGTGCGTGGGTTGATGATGTTGGGGATCGAGGGGCGCGGGGCCGAGAAAATCCGGCATCAACTGACAGGGATTTCTGCCGTGCAAGCGGTGCATTCTACCAACGGAAAATGGGATTTGATTGCCGAGATCGGCACGGAGACCCTAGAGGCACTCGACACAGTCTTATTCGACATTCGCCGCATCAATGGGGTGATGCACAGTGAAACCAACCTGCTGTTGGCGACGCGGACCTGATCTTGACATTCTCCAAAATTGGAGTATATGTGCTTCAACACAGGAGTTCCGAAAATGGCCCTTTCCCTTGTCGCCCCGAAGCCGCTCTATAATCCGGCACCGCTGATTGATCTGACCGATCAAGCCGAACGGGTGCGGCTAAGCGACAGTGCGGTGCGGGCATTTTTCAATATCATGGACCGGTGGCAAATCCCCGACACCCAAGCGCGCATCTTACTGGGCGGCATGTCGAACGGGGCGTTTTACACGTTGAAAAAGGGGCAGGGCAAACCACTGGGCGAGGACCGGATCCGGCGGATTTCCTATCTGGTGGGCATTTTTAAGGCGCTGAACATCCTTTACAGCGCGGCGCTGGCCGATCAATGGATCACCCGGCCCAACACCAACCGGATATTCGGCGGCCAACCGGCCCTGAACTATTTGCTGCGCGGCGGATTGCCCGCATTTCAAACCCTGCGCCGTCTGTTGGACGCCCGACGTGGTGGGCGATGAGCCTGCCGCCGATCACCACTATTCGCCAGCTTGATACCCACCATCTGGTGCCCTCGAAATACGCGGACAATGGCGAGTCCGTTTTAACGCGTATCGCCGACGATGACGCGCATCTGGCGGCGATATTTGATCTGGACCATGCTGACAATGACCGCCTGCAGGGCGAAAACAACCTGTTGGCGGGGATCGGCATCAAAGAACTGGTCTCGGGTGTGCCCTATTACCGCATGGTGAATGCCGCCTTTTGCCATGCCGCCCCAACCGGCGCGCGGTTCAACGCACCGGACCGCGGCGCGTGGTATGCTGGGTTTCGGGTTGAAGTTTCACAGGCCGAAGTGGCCTTTCACAAATCGGTAGAGCTGGCCGAAGTGGATTGGTGGCAAGAGGTCGTGACCTATGATGACTATCTGGCGGATTTTGGCGGGGATTTTCACGATATCCGCAGCGATACCGCCTTTGCGGATTGCCTGATGCCCGACAGTTACCACGGCTCGCAAAGGTTGGGTGCGGGACTGTTGGCGGCTGGCAGTGCAGGCGTGCTTTACCCTTCGGTGCGCGCAGCCACAGGCGACTGCATCGCCTGTTTTCGCCCCGCAATGGTGGGGAATGTGCGCAAAGATGCGACCTATCAATTCACATGGGACGGCAGCCAAACGCCAGTGATCAAAGCGCTCTGACTAGGTGCTGCGTTTGAACGCCGCCAACCAGATCAGGGCCAACACCAATGAGCCAAGCGCGTTCCATGTGGCCATCGACAGGGTGAACATCTCCCACGGCACCTCGTCACAGCGCACCAAGGGGGCGGCCATGATCTGTTCCAAAAGGTCAGCGCTTGAAAGGCCCTCGGTGCCGGAGGATGTGCAAGATGTTGGTCCCTCCCACCATTTGCGCTCGACCCCTGTGTGGTAAAACCCGATGCCCGATGTGGCGGCGGCCCCCAGCATGCCGATCAAGGGGAACAAGCGCCCCCGCATCAGCAGCGCCAAAATTCCGGCACCGACGGCCACACCATGCGGCCAGCGTTGCCAGATGCACAGTTTGCAGGGCGGCATTTCGCCAATGTATTGAAAGCCGAAGGCCCCAAGCAATGCCGCAAGCGAGCCGCCCGCCGCGATCAGGATAAGTTGATTGCGTGTCATATGTATTTCACCAAAAAGAAGCCGCCCAAGAGCAGGATTACGAACACTGTGAACATAAAGCCGAGGCGCTTCTCGATAAAGTCACGAATTGGTGCGCCAAATTTCCACAGCAGCAGCGCGATGATGTAGAACCGCAGCCCGCGCGCAATGATGGACGAAATGATGAACACAGCCAGGCTCAATCCGGTCCAGCCGGACATAATGGTGATCACTTTGAACGGGAAGGGGGTGATGCCCGCGATCAGCACTGCCCATGCGCCCCAGTCCTTGAACCGCTCGTTGAATTGGGCCGCGGCATCTTCTTTGCCGTAGAAATCCAGCAGCGGCTGCCCGACCAGATCAAACAATCCCGCCCCGATGTAATAGCCCAGCAACCCGCCCAGCACCGACGCCAACAGCGCGATGCCCGCGATCAGGAACGCACGGTTGGGCCGCGCAATGATCATGGGGATCATCAGGATGTCGGGGGGAATGGGAAACACCGAGCTTTCTAAAAATGCGACAATGGCCAAGGCCCAAAGTGCATGCTCGCTTTGAGCCAGCGAGAGAGTCCAGTTGTAAAGCCGCCTGAGCATTGGTTTTTTCCGTCTGTTTTCTCCATGCACCACGGGTGGCGTGTAAGGTCAAGCATATCCGGTGTTGCGAGGCCGCAAAGATGCGCTATTCTGGGGCAAATCTGTTCAGGAGTACGTGATGAAGTGGCAAGGTCGCCGAGGTAGCAAGAATATTGAAGATCGACGTCGACGTTCTGTGGGCAAAACCGCAGGCGTTGGCGGTGTTGGCGCATTGGTGATTATTATCATCGGCGCGCTGATGGGGGTTGATGTCAACAGCCTGTTGAGCACGTCAAACACTGGCAGCACGACCCAACCCAGCGGCGCGACCTTAACGGCGGCCGACAAACAAGCGGGTGAATTTGTATCTGTCGTTTTGGGCGATACCGAGGAAATCTGGGCCGACATTTTCACCCAGCAAGTCGGCGCACCCTATAATCCGGTGACGCTGGTGTTGTTCAAGGGCGCGACCCAATCGCCATGTGGCGGGGCCAGTGGCGCGACGGGACCGTTCTATTGCCCAGGCGATCAAAAGGTCTATCTGGACACCGAATTTTTCACCACCATGAGCCGCCAAATGGGCGCCAAGGGTGATTTTGCCGCTGCTTACGTGGTGGCCCATGAGGTGGCACACCATGTTCAAGACGAGTTGGGCATTTTGGGCAAGGCCAACACCCTGCGCCGCCAGTTGAACACGACGCAAAGCAATGGCATTTCGGTGCGAGTAGAGTTGCAGGCCGATTGCTATTCCGGCATCTGGGCGCGCCATGCCAAGGAACGGTTCGGCACGCTGGAGCGCGGTGACATTGAAGAAGCCATGAACGCGGCAAAACAAATCGGTGATGACACCTTGCAGCGCAACGCAGGGCAGCGGCCAATGCCACACACCTTTACGCATGGCACCTCGGAGCAGCGGCAACGCTGGTTCCTGACGGGGTATAAGGGGGCCGATCTGGCGTCTTGCGATACCTTCGGGACGGACAATCTGTAACGCCACAAGGGTGCTTGGGCGCGCTAACGAGGCAATTTCCCAATGAACGCGCCGGCCACAAGATACGGTGATTATCCCTTGGACCACCGCATAAAGGAAATCTGGCTTATGCCGAAGGCGGGAGATGTCCGCGACGGTAGGGGAAGTGTTGTCTTTGACGCTTAAGTTTATGGTCGAGCGTCTTGGGAATAATTGAAAAAATATGCCTCGACTTACTTGACGACTACTTGGTTAGGACATAGTGACTTGCGAAGTGCCTGTGTGGTGGAATGGTAGACACGAGAGATTCAAAATCTCTTGCTTAACGGCGTGCCGGTTCGAGTCCGGCCACAGGTACCAACCCCTCTTATTACCCAATACAAAAGTTGCCCACTCACCGGTGACCGTGCCAGTGACTTGCAGGTCACTACGCGCGGCTTTGAATCTGCCCTTTATCCAATAAACCAAAGCAATCTGGAATTGGCATACCGTTCAAAACCCCCTGATGGTAACCTTGTGCGGGTTGCAAGGCTCGCCTCGGCAGCCGTCGGCCTTTCATATGAAAAGGCCGACCACCTCTGGCCCATAGAGGGCGCTGCACCCCGGATGTTTCCGGGTCACAACGCCCACTCCGATCACATATCAATCTCCAATTGAGCAACGCCATCAGACGTTTTTTCAACCGAGGTGCCCATAGGGCCAACCACACCGCGAATGCGTTTGCGAAAGTTTGAGAAACTGTCAAACGTCACAACATCCACAGCCTCAACCAAATCCAGCTCCAGCCGGAACCAACCCGGCCGCAGCATTTCTACAGCCACCACAGTTGCCTCAAATCTCTGCGACAGGTAACTGCCGCGCACCCGTTCACCCGCCACCCAGCCATCAGGCGGGCGGTTGCCCAAGGCCACATGCAGGGTGTTCCAGTCACGATATCCATATTGCTGCGCCACGCGCTCAAGCGCATTTGAGTGACTGATCACCGTGCCTTTCTCGGCCAGTTGACCGCGCAGTTGTTTCGCTAATTGCTTGGCCTCGGCCAGCGTTGGAATAGAAATACTCATGATTTAGTCTCCGAAATCGTTTGAAATAAGCCCCAACGCAGCGATTTACGCCGCGCAGTACTGATGAGCAGCGCGATCGTCAGCCCTCCCATCAACACCTCAGCGGCTGGGCCTGACGCCCAAATGCCGATCTCGCCGATTGTCAGGGCTAAAATGAATGTCAGCGGTATCGCAAACACATAGGGTTTGGTCAGGCTGAGGATTGCAGCACGTCCCGCGTCTCCGATCGCCTGAAAATAGGCCGAGATCATCATCATCGGGCCGGATAGAAAATAGACCGTAATGATCACCGGCAAAATGCGCGCAACCTCGGCAATGACTACCGGATCGTCCACAAACGCGTCCCCGATTTGTCTGGAAAACAGCATCACAATGACCTGCACAATCAGGCTATAGACAAAAGCCACCATCATCGCGATTTTCAGGCTGTCGTTGGTGCGCGCCCATTGGCCTGCGCCAAAATTATTGCCGGTGATGGTCTGCATCGCGTGCGATAGCCCAAGTAGCGGCAAAAACGTGAATGTCAGCACGCGTGTGATGATGCCATAGGCCGAAACCGTGGTCTCGTAGGTTGGGCTATTGATGATCTGTAAGGCGGCCAATGTGGCAGCCGATCCCAGTGCAAGACCTATAAACCCAAGGCTTTGCGGTGCGCCAAGTGCCAGAATGCGCTGCCAGGCGTGGGAAAACCGATACCGCAACAACGCATTCGGGTGCAATTGCGTCCGGCCCGAAAACCGAAACAGTAAAATGATCACAAACGCCAACGCTTGCGCCATCGTGGTGCCATAGGCCGAGCCCGCAACACCCCAATCCAACAGGGCAATCAGCACATAGTTGAAGCCGATATTGGCCAGCGAAACCAAAAGGCTCATGGCGGCCATGAACCCGACGCGGCCTTCATTGCGCAAGGCATCCGCATTGACAGACATCACAAACATCAGCGGTGAAAACAGCACCGTTATCCGCAAATAGATCAATCCCATCTGGGCCAAAGCGTTGTCACCGTCCGACGCCAGCGTCACCAGCTGTCGCCCCAGCAGCAGGAACAGTAGAATCAACACTGCCGAGATGATCAGGGCCAAGCCATGCGCCCCCGCAAACACTGCCCGCGCTTCATCAATGCGATGAGCGCCTAGATGACGGGCCAAAAGACTGGACATGCCGCTGGACACAAGCGTTGCAAGTGCCACGATCAACATGAAAAACGGAAACATCAAGGTCACCGCCGCTAAGGCGTCTGGCCCGACGTAATGCCCTAGAAACAGCGCATCAACCACAGCCAGTAGGCCGCTCATGCTCATCACAAAGATGATCGGCAGCGCGGTTTTGACATAGGTGACACCCAAAGGGGCCTCAAGAAACGAATTCGATGGGGGTTTAGACATGGCCCCGTACTCCTCAAACATGGATCGCGCAAAATGGATGGGCACCCGCGTTACCATCCGCGCGATATGCGTGGAGGATTACAAAGTTAATCTTTCGCAGAACTTCACCAAGACAAAATGTCAGCGGGTGGCAGGCGTCAGCGGCCTGCCTTTGTTTAGGGCGACACCCCCAAGCCCGTCAAGACCACTAATAAAACCTGTCTGATGCGGGCCTGCGAATGGGCGGATCTGGCCCATAAAGCGGCTAGGCGGCAGCAGGTTTGCGGATAAACCAAGGGTATAAGAGGGGTAAATAAACCCACGATATATAGGATCTGGCAACTTTTTAGAGCAGGTTCACCACAACGAACAGTTGTTCGGGCAAAATTGAGGGATTTCCACATGACTTTGATCACAGGCACATTCGGCAACGACAGGCTGGTTGGCACGGCGGGTGATGACACGCTGGTTTCTCTGAGCGGTACTGACATTTTGTTGGGCCGTGCTGGCGCCGACATTTACCAACTGGATTTCCAGTCGATGCCCTTGTCGCCAAGGCGTCACTTTACCATCAATGAAACCAATGGTGGTGATACTTCGGTTGATACTGTCACCGGGCTTGGCAATTTGATGTTGTATCACTACGGAGGTGTGCAGGATTTCACCAGTTTCACGCGCGTTGGCACCGATGGCAATCATCTGATCATCGAAACCGCATCCAGCCCAAGCAGGTATAATCATGTTGGATATACCGCGGGTGATATTCGCATCACCAACCAATATAACGACACCGCGCCCAACGCCCAGATCGAGATTTTGGTGGCGGGTGGTATCAGCTATAATCTGGTTCACACCAACATAGGCACGGTCGGCGCTGATATCATGACCGGCTGGTCGTTGGCCGATACGTTGATGGGCGGTGATGGCAACGATTATATCTCGGGCGGGGGGCGCCGTGACACGCTGCATGGTGAAGCGGGGAATGACACAATCTTTGGTGATGCCGGCAATGATCTAATCTATGGTGGTGGTGGTGTAGACCAGATTTTCGGTGGGGCGCATAATGACCGTATTTGGGGCGGCGAGGGCAGCGACATCATTGAGGGCGGCACGGGTCGTGACACCCTGCGGGGCGAAAACGGCGATGACAGACTGCTGGGTGGAGCGGGCGACGACCGTTTGGTCGGCGGCAACGGCACCGATATTCTGGATGGCGGGGCAGGGGATGACACCCTGATCGGCGGGGCCAGTCGCGACATCTACAGCGTCACAACGACAGAGGTTCAGCACGACACGATCATCGAAAACGGTCGCGCACCCTCACCGACGCTGCCAGGCGCCTCAAACCACAATCGCGACGTGATCGAGATTTTGGGCTATGCCTCTTATGAAGAAGCGAGCCATAACATCGGCTTTGAAATTTCCGGCGACGATCTGATCATCACCTACACCCACCCAACGATGGCGGCAGTGCAAAGCAGTTCGATCACCATCGTCGGCCAATTTGCCAGCGCCGCGCAAGACATCGAATTGATTTCCTTTGGCGAGGCGGGGGGGACCGCAGGCTATATTGGCACAGCGGCGCATCATATTGCGATGCTCAGCGGTGATGATTTCACCTATTCGATCCATGCCAATGGTGACTCAGGTGGCGAAGACATCGTGCTTGGCACTGCCGGTGACGACGAGATCTATGGCGGGATCGGCGATGATATCTTGTCGGGGCTGGGCGGGGCTGATGTGTTCATGTTCCACGATGAAGACGGCAATGACGCGGGCCACGACATCATTCTGGACTTTGACATCGCCGATGATTTGATCGACGTCACAGAAATAGCCGGACTAACCTATGCCGATATGACTGTGTCGGAAAACGCCTGGGGCAACGCGGTGATTTCCAGCGCCTATTTCGAAATTGAGCTGGCCGGTATTAGCGCAACCGATATCAGTGCAGACACGTTCATCATTGGATGAAAATGGCTGTACTTTACAGAATTCTAGGGGCCAACACTGCCCAGTTCAGTCGCTAGATGTACGGCTGGGGCTGTCGTCCCCAACGACAGCCCCAAAGCTATGCCAGCCGTATTACGCCCATGGGGGAATGTAAAAAGATGCCTTGATCCGGTCCATCACCACCGTGGTTTTGAATCCTTTGATGTCGGGGTTATTATACAGAAAACTGCGGGTAAAAGCCTCATATTCCGGCATGTCTTTGGCGCTGACGATCAGGATGAAATCAGTGTCACCTGTGACGTAATAGGCGCTCATCACCACAGGCTCGCGTCGCACGGAGGCCTTGAAATGATCAATTATATCAAGGCGCTCGCGCTCTAACGTCACGGCAATCATCATGGTTAACGATCGCCCCAAGGCACTGCTGGACACGATAGAAACATCCGCCTCGATCACCTTGTCGGCGCGCAATTTGTTTAGACGCCGCTGGATCGAGGTGGGCGACAAGCCAACTTTCTCGGACAACTGGGCCGAGGTTAGCTGGTTGTCCAGCTGGATTTCATGCAGTATTTTGCGGTCCAGATCATCAAGTGCGCTCATTTGCGCCGCCCTTTTTGAAAAATTGCATTAGTTATGCAGAAAATCGGGTGATTTGCGCATTTTCTGCAGATGTCGGTGATACACTGAAAATTGGCTATTGCCACATAGAAAATCTGAAAAAAGAATATGGTCTTTGGGGCCAGTATCCGTCCCGATCCTCAAAGGCCAGGAAACATCCAGATGAGCCTTCCTTTCACGCTTGCCGAATATGAGGCCCGCCTTGCCAAAGTGCGCAGCGCTATGGACGCGGCTGGCTGCGACGTTCTGATTGTCACCGATCCGGCCAGTATGGCGTGGTTAACGGGGTATGAGGGCTGGTCCTTTTATGTGCACCAGGCCGTGATCATTGGCCCCGCGGGTGCGCCGATCTGGTGGGGGCGGGCGATGGACGCGCTGGGGGCCAAACGCACGGTCTATATGCCGGACGAGATGATTTTCGGCTATGAAGACACCTATGTGCAAAATCCCGACAAACACCCGATGCAAGATCTGTCAGGGTTGATCAATGCCAACGGCTGGTCCGGCATGCGGATTGGGCTTGAGATGGACAATTACTATTTCACTGCCGCCGCCTATCTGGCACTGGTACAGGGGTTGCCACAGGCCAAATGGGTCGATGCCAATGTGCTGGTGAACTGGCAACGCGCAGTTAAAAGTGACGCCGAAATCACCTTTATGCGCTGTGCTGCCAAGATCGTTGAAAACATGCACGCCACCATTTTGGAGCGGGCCGAGCCGGGGATGAAAAAGAACGAGTTGGTTGCCGATATTTATCACGCGGCGATCACGGGTGCTGATGGACACTGGGGTGATTACCCTTCGATCGTGCCGCTGGCGCCGTCGGGCCAAGACGCCACCGCGCCGCATCTAACATGGGATGATAGCCCCCTGCAAAAGGACGAGGCGACGTTTTTTGAAATCGCGGGTGTCTATCGGCGCTATCATGCGCCGCAATCGCGCACCCTGTTTTTCACCGAACCCTCGGCCAAATTTCGCGCCGCCGAGGCCGCAGTGCTAGAGGCGGTTGCCGCTGGTATGGAACGGGCCAAACCCGGCAATTTTGCCGAGGACATCGCCAATGCCTTTAACGCCACCCTGAACCGATTGGGATTTGAGAAAGACAGCCGTTGCGGATATCCGATCGGGCTGTCCTATCCACCGGACTGGGGCGAACACAGCTATTCGCTGCGTCGTGACGACAAAACCGTATTGGAACCCGGAATGACGTTCCATTTTATGCCAGCCCTCTGGATGGCCGACGGCGGCATCGAGATGACCGAGCCGGTTTTGATCACCCAAACGGGTGCCGAAAACCTATGTACGACCCCGACCGGGTTGGTGGTGAAAGACTAATGCACAAATCACCTATCACTCCGACTATTGACTTAAATGCTGACGGGGTGGCGCATGGGTTCCTGCGCCTGCCGCACAGCCGCGATGACAGCGCTTGGGGCTCGTTGATGATCCCCATCACGGTGGCCAAAAATGGCGACGGGCCAACGGCCTTGATCACGGGGGCCAATCACGGGGACGAATATGAAGGGCCGCTGGCACTGGTCGAACTGGCCGCGACAATTGACGCGGCTGACCTGACTGGACGGGTCATCATCATTCCCTTCATGAACCTGCCAGCCTTTGCTGCCGGAACGCGCACATCGCCCATAGACGGGGGCAACATGAACCGCGTGTTCCCGGGGCGCCCTGACGGCAGTATCACCGAAAAGATCGCCGACTATTTCCAACGGCACTTGTTGCCGATGGCCGATATCGTGCTGGATTTTCATTCCGGTGGCAAAACGCTGGATTTCCTGCCCTTCGCAGCCTCGCATATCTTAGACGACAAAGAACATGAGGCCCGCTGCACCGCTGCCCGCGACGCGTTCAATGCACCATTCTCGGTGCAGATGCTCGAGATCGACAGCGCCGGCATGTATGATGATGCGGTTGAGGGCATGGGCAAGGTATTTGTCACCACCGAACTTGGCGGCGGCGGCACCACTACCCCCGATACGGTCGAAATCGCCCGCAAAGGGGTGCGAAATCTGCTGATTCACGCGGGGATAATGCAGGGGAAGCCAGAGATCGGACCAACGCGGCATCTGGTGCAAGAAGATGAAGGTTGTTTTCATTTTGCCCCGCTTGGCGGGATGGTTGAGTTCAACGGCTTCCTTGGTGATCCTGTTAAAAAAGGCGACCTGTTGGCCCGCATTTGGGACAGCACCCGCACAGGTGTGCCGCCGTTAGAAATCCACTCGAAAATGAACGGCCTGCTGGCGGTTCGACATAACTATGGTTTGATCCAGCAGGGCGATTGTTTGGCCGTTTTGGCCCAAGAAGTAACAAAGGTAAATTGACGATGCTCACCAACGACACACTGGCCCAATGGGATCGGGAAAATTTTTTCCACCCTTCGACCCACCTTGCCCAACATGCGCGCGGCGACACCCCGACACGGGTAATCAAAGGCGGCGATGGGGTCTATATTGTGGACCGTGAAGATCGGAAAATGCTGGATGCTTTTGCGGGGCTATACTGTGTGAATGTCGGTTACGGTCGCACGGAAATTGCCGAAGCAATCGCAAAACAGGCGCATGAGCTGGCCTATTATCATTCCTATGTGGGGCACGGCACCGAGGCCTCGATCACCCTGTCCAAGATGATACTGGACCGTGCGCCAGGCAATATGTCCAAGGTGTATTTCGGCCAAAGCGGTTCAGACGCCAATGAGACCAACATCAAGTTGGTGTGGTATTACAATAACATACGAGGGTTGCCGCAAAAGAAAAAGATCATCTCGCGCTGGCGGGGCTATCACGGGTCGGGCCTGATGACTGGCTCGTTGACGGGGCTTGAGCTGTTCCACAACAAATTCGATCTGCCGCTCTCACAAGTCATTCACACCGAAGCCCCCTATTATCTGCGTGGCGCGAGTGCAGGCATGTCCGAAGAAGAGTTTTCGGCCGATTGCGCCAGCAAACTTGAGGACATGATCCTTGCCGAGGGGCCAGACACCGTTGCGGCCTTTATTGGTGAACCCGTGCTTGGCACGGGCGGCATCGTGCCACCACCGGCGGGCTACTGGGCTGCGATCCAGGCCGTTTTGAAAAAATACGACATCCTGTTGATCGCGGATGAGGTCGTGACGGGCTTTGGCCGTCTTGGAACGATGTTCGGAACGACCCATTACGACATTGTGGCTGATATCATCACCATCGCCAAGGGGCTGACCTCGGCTTATGCGCCGCTGTCGGGCTCTATCGTTTCGGACAAAATATGGAAGGTGTTGGAACAGGGCACGGATGAGAACGGCCCCATCGGTCACGGCTGGACCTATTCGGCCCATCCCATTGGGGCTGCGGCAGGGGTGGCCAACCTGAAATTGATTGATGAAATGGGTTTGGTGGGCAATTCAGGCACCACAGGTGCCTATCTTTTGGAACAACTGACCGCGGCCTTTGCGGAACACCCCAATGTTGCCCAAGTGCGCGGCGAAGGGTTGATGTGTGCGGTTGAATTTGCCCAGACCAAGGCGCCATTGGATTTCTTTGATCCCGCCCAAAAGGTCGGTTATGCGATTTCAAACGCCATGGCCAGCCGCGACGTGATCGCCCGCGCCATGCCACAGGGTGACATCATCGGTTTTGCGCCGCCCCTATGCATCACACCGGATGAAGTCGATCAAGTGGTTCTCGTCGCCAAAGAGGCGGTGACCGAAGTGTTGGGCTAAAACAAAGCGCCCTTTCATCGTCAGAGACTGGCGTTGAAAGGGGCCTTGGTTTTAGGCGGTTTCCAAACGCAAAGCTTCCGCCGCAGCGCGCCCCTTTTCGATCTGCGCCTGGCAGACCTTGATCTTACGCTCAAGTTTTTGCCGGGCGCGATCCGTATCGGCCCGCTCCAGCTTGGCCTTATATTTGGCCTCCTTGGCCACCAACTGGGCCACCAATTCCTCGATCGCTTTAATCTGCTTGACGGCGCGCCCCTTTTTGGTGTCCAGCGCGCTGTCCAGATTGCTGAGTATGTCCTTTAGTCCCATTTTGCATTCTCCCTATTAGAGGCCTTAAGCGGCGTCCGTTTCGGTTAGGCTGGTGATGTCTTCATCCGCAAGCTCGATGATGTTTTGCCCCTGCATCAGATCCATGTTGCGTTCACTTAACAGGATTTTGGCGGCGCGGGTCAGATCCGCGATGATCGCCTTGCTGTAGCTTAAATCATTCATTAATGACGTGGCCATTTCGGCCGATATCTGACCCTCGCGGATCATTTTGTCGATGTTGTGCAATGTCGCGTTGCGGTCTTGCTTGGCCGAGAGCTTGTTATCGTCCAGATCAAACACATCCACATCAGGATCAGCGTTTCGCAACTGTTCAATCAGGCGCAAAATTCGGGCAATATTGATCCTGATGTTGTTATATTCGTTGCGGATGGCTTTGTTCTTGGAGGTCCCGAACAGGTCTATGTTTTTCTGCAAGTGTTGTGCATCTTTCACGGCCTGAACAATCCGCTGATTGGCGCGGCGCAGATCATAAAGATGGCTGGCACTGTCGGCGTTTAGTTTAAGGTTGGCATTGCCGGTGAAATCAAGAATGGCGGAATGCAGGCTTTTGATGCTGCGGGTGTATTCCTGACTGACATCTTCGCGGATGATATCTTTGTTGGATTTCAACTCGTCTTCTAAAATGACATCGGATTCAATGGTTTGACGATGCACATTAATGCCGTGCGCAATGATCCGGTAGGCGTTGTCATAAAGGTGGAACACCTCATTGCGCACCGCCGTTAACAGGGTTTCGGGAAAGTCTTTAACCGATTCATTGAGAAACTGCGCTTCGACAATCGAGATCACAGGGGCAGGTACCGCACGTTCCAAAAACGTGACAAGCTGCGCCACAAAAGGGGCCATGACGATCACGCCGATCAAGTTAAAGATGGTGTGAAACACCGCCAATTTCAGGGTGTAATTGTCCGCGGCAATGCCAACAGTGGCGCTGAACCAGTCGACCAGCCAAATGATCTGCCAGATAAATGCGATGGCGATCAGCCCCGTCACCAGATTGAAGATCAGATGCGCACCAGCCAGACGTTTGCCTTGATGATTGGCGCTCATCGCGCCAAGAATGGCGGTGATGGTGGTGCCGACATTGGCGCCGATCGCCAGCGCCAGCGCGTTCTCATAGGTGATTTGCCCGACCGAAAGGGCGGTGATGATAATCACCAATGTCGCATGCGAACTTTGCATGATCACGGTGGCCGCAATGCCGATGGCGGCAAACAGGAACAGGCCAGCATAGCCGCCAACCGCAAACTGGGTCAGATCAATGGTGTCGCGAAACGCCTCAAAGCCCTCTTTCATGTGGTGGATGCCCAAAAACAACAGCCCAAGGCCAGCCAACACATAGCCAATGCCCTTTAGGTTGCTGGATTTTTGAAACACCAGGATCACGCCAAACACCAGCATCGGCATCGCATAGGCCGAGATTTTAACCTTCAGCCCAAAGCCCGCAATCAGCCATGCACCCGTGGTTGTGCCAAGGTTGGCACCGAAAATGATGCCAATGCCCGCCGCCAGCCCGATCAGGCCGGAACTTAGAAACGAAATGGTGATCACCGACACCAGAGAGGAGGATTGCATCACCGTGGTGCTGGCGATCCCAAAGGAAATCGCTTTCCACAACTTATTGGTGGTTTTGGCCAACAGGTTTTCCAAGACCCCGCCGGTAAAGGCGCGAAACCCGTCTTCAAGAAAAATCATCCCGAACAGAAAAATCGCAACCCCGGCTGCGATTTCCTTAAAGTTCGGGCTGATCCAAAATCCAAACGCCAAAACGGCGAGGATGGCGGGGAGCACTATGCGTTTGATCACGGAATTTCGACCTCATTCATCCAATAAAACATCACCCGTTTACATGACGATCGCGCGCGCGATCGCAGCAAAAAGGTATTTGCCACAGATATGCGGGGAAAAAGCGCAGGTCGTTGATGTGAATCATAGACTTATTCAGACGGATGATATTGAAGGTCAGGTGATGATTTTACACCGGTTGCCGGAGCGCTTTTGTTCCGCTACCAGAGCGATGGATATTCCGTTAAATCGGGAAAAGGACTGAACTGACTGGGCGCTGTGTCCAACCAGATGGGGGAAATGAAATATGGAACTGAATAGTATCAGAGCCTTAGAGCAAGCGTCAAACTTGGGGCGGGGCGAATTGTTCCGGCTGGGCACGGCGATGTTGTTTATCGTTGCGATCATGTTGATCGTTTCGGCGCGGCTCGAATCTGTCGCGGACAGCTATCTGTTGGTGGTTGCGGCAATGATTGGCGGCTATATGGCAATGAATATTGGCGCCAATGATGTGGCCAATAATGTCGGCCCCGCCGTTGGATCCCAGGCTTTAACCCTAACAGGTGCGATCTTGATCGCCGCAGTGTTCGAGGCCGGCGGCGCCTTGATTGCGGGTGGCGATGTGGTCAGCACCATCAAAAAGGGCATCATTGATCCGGCTTTGATTTCTGACAGCACCACATTTATCTGGGTGATGATGGCGGCCCTGTTGGCGGCGGCGATTTGGCTGAATGTTGCCACTGCGGTTGGCGCACCGGTCTCAACCACCCACTCGATTGTGGGCGGGGTTCTGGGCGCGGGTATTGCGGCAGCAGGTTGGGAGATTGCCAACTGGAGCCAAGTCGGAATGATCGCCGCCAGTTGGGTCATTTCACCTGTATTAGGCGGGGTCATCGCGGCAAGTTTCCTCTATATGATCAAACGCACCATCGTGTACCGCAAGGATAAAGTGGCCGCTGCAAAACGCATGGTGCCCTTTTTCGTGGCCATTATGACTTGGGCCTTTTCAACATATCTGATCTTGAAGGGCCTGAAAAAGCTGTGGAAATTTGATTTCATCACGGCTTCGCTGATCGGATTGGCAATTGCGGCTATGATGTACCTGTTGGTCAAGCCACTGGTGCGCCGCGCCTCGGGGGCGCTTGTGAACAACCGTGACAGCGTCAACGCACTGTTTACCCTGCCATTGATCTTTGCTGCGGCGCTGCTCAGCTTTGCGCATGGGGCCAATGATGTGGCCAATGCGGTCGGCCCGCTGGCCGCGATCAATGACGCCATCCTGAACGGCGGCGTGTCCAGCAAGGCCGGTATTCCGGTTTGGGTGATGATGGTCGGGGCGGTCGGTATTGCGCTGGGTTTGGCGTTGTATGGTCCCAAATTGATCCGCACTGTGGGCAGTGAAATCACCGAATTGGACAAAATGCGCGCCTATTGCGTGGCGATGGCGGCGGCCATTACTGTGATTATCGCCTCGCAACTGGGACTGCCCGTTAGCTCCACCCATATTGCGGTGGGGGGGATTTTCGGCGTCGGGTTCCTGCGTGAGTTCCTCGAGGCTAATCACGCCCGTACATTGGACGAAATCCGCGAACACCATGTGGATGACGCGCCCGAGGTGGTGGACGCGTTTTTGGAAACCTTTGACTCGGCGGATGTCACCGAAAAAGGCTACATGTTGGCTGAGCTGAAAAAGAAAAACGGCCCACACATCTTTAAAAAGGACCGCAAAGAACTGCGCAAGATGTACCACAAAGAGTTGGTCAAACGCTCGATGCTGCTGAAAATCGCAGCCGCTTGGGTGATCACTGTGCCATTGGCGGGTTTTTTGGCGGCGCTCCTGTATTTCACTATTCGGGGCATGTTGCTGCCGCAATAGAGGTGAATTCCAGATCGAGAAATCAGCAGGGCGGGTTCAATTCGCCCTGCAAAACACGGCAAACATCTCTCGCCGCTTGCAAAACCTTCCAATAACGGCTTTTTAAGCGCTATGGTGAAACGTCTCCCAATCCGAAATTTGTTCATGTCAACAGCTCTATGGCTTGGCCTGGCCGTCGGGTCTGCCGCAG
>DEIK01000034.1:0-45753 GCA_002352425.1 Rhodobacteraceae bacterium UBA2776 | reverse complement strand
CAACGGCTCCACCGGCACACTATACGCCCAGATCAGCATTGGCGCACCTTACGATGTGTTTTTGTCCGCTGATCAGGCCCGCGTTTTGCAATTGAACAAGGACGGTCATTTGCTGGGCGGGAAACATAAACCCTATGCACTGGGTCGTTTGGTTTTATATGCCCGTGACGGCGCCATGTTGGGGGCTGACATCGCAGCCAGTCTGAACGCCGACAGCACGCATCATTTTGCTATGGCTGATCCTGAGCTGGCCCCCTATGGCCGCGCCGCCGCCGAGGTTCTGGACCATCTGGGCCAAACAGGCCTGATCTCGCAAAAAGCAGTGTTGGGGGCCAATATCGGCCAAACCTTTGGCTTTGTGCAAACTGGCAATGCCCCAGTTGGTTTTGTTGCCTTGTCCCAAGTCATGGATCATGGCGGAGAATGGTTGCCAATCGAACCACATCTTTACGCGCCCATTCTGCAAGAGGCCGGATTGTTGGCCCGTGCCAAGGGTAATCTGGCCGCCGAGGCGTTTTATGCAAACCTGTCCAGCGATGCGGCGACACAGATCCTGATCCAGTCCGGCTATGAGGCCGCGCAATGAGTATTTGGCCCGCTATTTGGTTGTCCGCGCAACTGGCCAGCCTGACCATGTTGATCCTGCTGGTGATCGCCACACCGCTGGCGTGGTGGCTGACCCGCACCAACAACCGCGTCCGACCGTTGATCGAAGCCCTGGTGGCACTGCCATTGGTGTTGCCGCCAACGGTGCTGGGGTTTTACCTGCTCATCCTTATGAGCCCCGACATGTGGCTTGGGGCCGCGTGGTTGCGCTTAACCGGCGACACTTTGGCGTTCTCCTTTAGCGGCCTGTTGATCGCCTCGGTGATCTATTCGCTGCCCTTCGCCGTGCAACCGCTGCAAACCGCGTTCCAATCGGTTGGCAAGGGCACGCTTGAGGCTGCGACCACATTGGGGGCAGGGCCGTGGGATACGTTCCACTCTATTGTGGTGCCGCTGTCCCGGCGCGGCTTTCTGACGGCGATGGTGCTGAGCTTTGCCCATACGTTGGGCGAATTTGGCGTCGTTTTGATGGTCGGCGGCAATATTCCGGGTAAAACACGCATGATCTCGATCGAGGTGTTCAACGCTGTCGAGACACTGGATTACGCCACCGCCCACAAGTTGTCAGCTGGATTGCTGCTGTTCTCGTTCCTTGTGCTGGTCTTTGTCTACCTGTTGAACAGCAAGCGTGGGCGCGCAAAATGAACAAAAGCCTGCATTTGGACATATCGCTGGAATTTGCCAATTATGCGCTGACGGCCAAGGCCGATATACCGCTGCGGGGCATCACCGCGCTTGAAGGTGTCAGCGGCAGTGGCAAGACATCGTTGCTGCGCGCCATTGCGGGGCTGCAAACCAATGTTCAAGGTACGATCCAATTTGGCGATGCGCTGTGGTTGTCCAAGACCACCACAGTATCGCCACAGGCCCGCCGGATTGGCTATGTGTTTCAGGATACACGCCTGTTCAAACATCTGGATGTGGCGCAGAACCTGGCCTATGGACATAAACGGGCAGGGGCCGCGCCTGAGGTTTTGCAACGGGTGATCGAGGCGCTGGATTTGCAAGACCTGTTGAAACGGCGGATCAGGGGGCTATCGGGGGGCGAGAAACAACGCATCGCCATCGGTCGTGCCTTGGCACTGGATCCACATCTATTGCTGTTGGACGAACCAATGTCGGGGCTGGATCAAGCCCGCAAAGACGAAATCCTGCCCTATATCGCCCGCGCCGTTGCGACAATGGGCTGCCCCGCGATCTATGTCAGCCATTCCACGCGCGAAACCTCGATGTTGGCGGATCACATCATGCGTCTGTCCGGCGGCGTGTTGTCGGGACCGGACAAATGCGAAACTGTGTTGCATTGCGTGGCCAAACCATCAGCGCGCAGCGGTGCAATGATGTTGTTCATCGGTGATTTGGAAACCGCAATGCCGATCAATGCGCCCCAAGGCGCGAAATACGATGTGCGCATTCACGGGGCTGGCGTTTTGTTGACCAAAGAAAACCCGGGCCCCAGCACCGCCAAGATGACCTTGCCGGCAACGTTGGCTGCGATGGACCCCGTCCAAGGCGATGCTTGCCGACTGGGCTTGGCCTGGGACGGCGGCCAGCTTGGGCTTACCAAACCACGCTCGGAATGTGATGCTTTGGGCCTGATGCCGGGCCAAACCATATGGCTTTCGATAATGGATGCCCGCGCCTATGCGGTCACCACGCCGACAGCGCGCTGATTTCGCAGCAAAGGCTGCCGTTGGGTCAATGATTCGGAAAATGTTAATGATTAATAGTTTCCGAAATGGGCTTAGTCCTTGAAGGGGTCCGATATTGGATCAAAATGGACAACAATAGAAAAAAAATGATTTTGTTAACAGCGGGCTGATTTTTCTTTGAACAGCGAAAATTGATAAGTTCCGCTTAGGAAACAATTAATGATGAATGGAACCCAATGAATTTTCCATAACCAGTCCTTTTAGACAGGTCAAATCAGCTATTTTGACAAAAACTTGAGGTTTTCCGACTTTTTCAACATCGAGCACTGTCCCGCTTTGGTTAACATTACCGCAGATTTCGCCGCGTTGGCCCAGCGCAGATTTGGTTTCCAAATGGTTAATAAAGGCAGAGTTTGCACCATTTAGGCACATTTTGGTCACTTTTTGCTTTTTACCGGCTGACCATAGGTTATAAATAGCCAAGCCCAACTGGGGGGTGATGTCTGTTTGGCCACGGGGGCGGCCGCACATGAGAGACCGCAAATTTATTTGCGGGAAGGCCTGTGTGTCCGAAACTGTCTGTTCGACGGTATTTGATACGCATGTGTTGCGATGCAAGTCAGCATCCAGTGGGAGAACCTGCTGCAAGTGCAACAAGAGTGGTCGCAAATTGCGCCACCTGATCCTTCCCCAAATGAGTCAGTTGTTTAGTTGAGTGTGCGTGTCCGTCTGCATGGCCTGATGTCACTCTCGAATTGGTAATGTAATGCAACCGGCCCCGCTGCGGGGTTCGGTTAGTTTGAAATTTGATATGGGGATCGGATGTGTTCCGAACCGATGCCCGATTAGCCTGGGGAGACTGAAATGCCTGACGTCCTACTTACATTTGAAGACCTGCAAACCGGTGACATCGTTAATGGCCAATACACAGCCAACGGTGTGACAATCAGCTCGGGTAACCCGGCTACGCCTCCTATGGTATTTGACAGCGCCAACCCAACCGGTGGTGACTGGGATCTCGGCACAAACAATCTGGGCAACGTTCTGATCCTGTCAGAAGACCGTGACAGTAACGATCCTGACGATAACGCGGGTGGCGGCACGTTCATCTTTGAATTTGACAACCCTTCCGAGGTTGTAAACTTCCGCGCATTGGACGTCGAAGAGAGCGGCTACGTTCGTCTTTACAATGAAGCGGGCCAATTGATCAAAACGATTCAAATCCCGGCAACCAGCAACAACGGCCAAGTGACGGTCAACATCGACGTCGACAATGTCGCGCGCATGGAAGTTGAACTGTGTGGTTCCGGCGCAATTGACAACATCTGCTATGTTACACCAGCGGTTGTTGCTGACGGCTATGTTGATGGCACCGATGGCGATGACATCATTGATGTTGCCTATACAGGTGATCCTGATGGCGACATGATCGACAATAACGACGCCGTTCTGGCTGACCCCAATGGACCTGATCTGGCAGATGCCGGTGACAATGACGACTGGGTGCGTGCGGGGGCTGGCAATGACACTGTGAACGCTGGCGACGGCAACGACCTTATTCTGGGTGGTTCCGGTGATGATACGCTGAATGGCGAAGCTGGCGATGATCTGATTTACGGCGACAACAATGGCGCTGCTGCCTCGACTGTACGCGAAAGCTTTGAGTGGGATCAGGCCCCAGACCCTGACAGCTCAGGCAGCATCGACAATGGCGACAATCTTGAGGGTGGGTTCACCCAAAACACCGGCAATGTGACTGTTACATTCTCAGTGACCAACACCAGCTCGGCAGCGGAAACTGAATTTTCCACAGATGATCAGCGTATCTCGGACATCATCACTGATGGTGGCACTGCGGATGATGAAAGTTCGCTGGATTCCATCACGAATGGCTCGGGCAACTCGGCTGCATATGAGCTTGATTTCTCGGATGCCGTTGAGGATGTTTCCTTTCGCATCAATGACGTAGACGGCGACGGTGTTGTTACCGTTCGCGCCTATGATGTTGATGGAAATGAAATCACGGTAAACCTGACAGGCGGCAGCAATGTGACGTTGCTGGACACTGATAGCGTGGCCGGTGCGGATACAATTGACAGCAACGGTGGCTATGCTGCCGACACCAACGGAAACTATTCGGTTCTGGTTGATATTCCAGGTCCGGTTGCCCGTATTGAAATCATTCACTCGCAAGACGGTGGCAACAATTCCGGTATCAACGTCACAGACGTATATTATGATGTCCCAATTGCTGGTGTTGACGGCAATGACACCATTAACGGTGGCGAAGGCGACGACGTCATTTTCGGCGAAGGTGGCAACGACACCATCACCGGCGGTGAAGGCTCCGACACGATTTCAGGTGGCGCGGGCCGCGACACAATCATTGGCGGCGACGACGGTGATGTTGTAGACGGTGGCACAACCGGCGACGACAATGACACGCTCGACCTAAGCGGTCAGGGTCCATTGCGCGTCGTCAACGAAACCGTTGACGCGGATGGCGACTCGACCTCCGGTACCGTTGAATTCCTGGACAGCGACGGCAATGTTTCTGGCTCCATGACATTCACCGAAATCGAGACATTGATTTTGCCAGCGAACACTGGTCCAACAGCCAATGATGACAACTACGATGTCGAAGAAGACGGGTCGGTCACCTTCAACCCATTGCTGAATGACACGGATCCAGACTTTGACGCGTTGACGTTGGACGGGGCCTCTGATCCGGCCCACGGCACAATCACCGACAATGGTGACGGTACATATACCTACACACCAGACGCTGATTATAACGGCCCAGACTCGGTCACCTACACCATCAGTGATGGCAATGGCGGCACCGATACGGCGACGGTTACCTTCAACGTGACACCCGTCAACGACGCACCAGATGCGGTCAATGACACCATCACAACCGATGAGGACACAGCGGTAACCATCGACGTGTTGGACAACGACACTGACGTTGATGGCGACACGCTGACCATCACGGGGGCCTCGGTGCCAACCGCACAAGGTACAGTGTCAATCGTAGCAGGTGAACTTTTGTTCACACCTGCGGAAAATTTCAATGGTGTTGCAACGATTTCCTACTCGATCGAGGATGGCAATGGTGGCACAGACACAGCAACTGTCGAAGTTAACGTCACACCTGTGAACGACGACCCAATCGCAGTTGATGATGTGGCCGACACGCTTGAAGACACTGCTGTTACCATTGATCTGGTCGGCAACGACACTGACGTTGATGGTGATCCTTTGACCATCGGCACCGTTTCGGTTGACCCTGCATTCGGCACAGTCGTCGATAATGGCGACGGTACAGCGACCTTTACACCTGCGCTTAACTACAACGGCCCAGTGACCATTGACTACACAGTGGTTGACGGCGCTGGCGGCTCTGACGCTGGTCAGGCAACTGTGAATGTCGGCTCTGTCAACGATGGCCCAACAGCCAATGATGACACTGACACCACGGATGAGGACACACCGATCACCGTTGATCTGACAGCCAACGACACCGATCCGGATGGTGATGTGCTGACGGTTACAGGCGCTTCGGTGCCTGCCTCCGAAGGCACGCTCGTTGATAATGGCGACGGTACAGCGACCTTTACGCCTGCGGCCAATTTCAACGGCACAGCAACCATCAGCTACTCGGTCACTGACGGCAACGGCGGGACATCTTCGGCAACACACGTGGTGACAGTGAATGCTGTAAACGACGATCCGGTTGCTGTGGATGACATCGAAACCACTGATGAAGATCAACCAATCACCATTGATCTGGTCGGCAACGACACAGACGTTGATGGCGATCCTTTGACCATCGGCACCGTTTCGGTTGACCCGACATTCGGCACAGTTGTCGACAATGGCGATGGCACAGCGACCTTTACGCCTGCGCTTAACTACAACGGCCCGGTCACAATCACATACACAGTGGTTGACGGAAACGGCGGTTCTGACACTGGCGAAGCCATTGTTTCGGTTGGGGCGGTCAATGACGCGCCGGTTGCGAATGACGACACCGACACCACACTGGAAGATACAGCCATCACTGTTGATCTGATCGGTAACGATACAGACCCAGACGGTGACACGCTGACAGTGATCGGCGCTTCGGTGCCGGCGGGTCAAGGCACGCTGGTCGACAATGGCGACGGTACAGTAACCTTCACACCTGCGCCTGACTTCAATGGCGACGTGGTCATCAGCTACGAAATCTCTGATGGCAACGGCGGCACAGACACGGGCACTCACACCGTCACAGTGACACCGGATGGCGACGCACCTGTCGCGGTTGATGACACAGCGACAACCGATGAGGACACACCTGTCACCATCGACGTGTTGGCCAATGACACTGACGCGGACGGCGACACACCTGTAATCGTTGGCACGCCAACTGCACTGCACGGCACTGTGACCGTGAACCCGGATGGCACGCTAGAGTACACACCTGATGCGGATTACAACGGTGACGACACAATCACCTACGTTGTTGGCGACGGGAACGGCGGTACCGATACCGGCGAAGTGGCTGTAACAGTTGCACCGATCAACGACGATCCGGTTGCCAATGATGACACTGCGGCGACCGACTATGAAACGCCTGTCATCATTGATGTGCTGGCCAACGATACAGACGTCGATGGCGATACGCCTGCCGTTCAGGGCGTCCCAACATCGGCCAACGGCACAGTTGTTGTGAACCCGGATGGCACCATCACATTCCTGCCGGATGACGGTTTTGAAGGTGACGCGGTCATCAACTATGAAATCACAGACGGCAACGGCGGCACAGATTCAGCCGTCGTAACAGTCACAGTAGCTGCGAACCCACAAGACGGGATCGTATCAGGCACAGCCGGTGATGATATCATCGACTATGACTATGTTGGCGACCCCGAAGGTGATCTGGTTGACCACAACGATGAAATCCTGCCGGGCGAAGGTCCGAATGATGACATCATCCTGGCTGGTGCTGGCAACGACATAATCGAAGCGGGCGAAGGCGATGACGAAGCCTACGGCGAAGACGGTGACGATACGATCAATGGCGGTGCTGGCGATGACTATCTATCCGGCGGCGAAGGCGACGACATCATTCATGGTGGTGATGGTGACGATACGTTGGATGCTGGCCAAGGCCGCGACCGACTGTATGGCGAAGACGGCGACGATACGCTGTTGGGTGGGCCAGGAACCGACCTGATGGACGGTGGTGCTGGCGACGACACCATTCTTGGTGGCAACAGCGATGACAACATCATTGGCGGCGACGGTAACGACATCGTTGAAGGCAATGATGGCGACGACATCATCGACACATCCGGTTCCAACTCGACCGGTCTGGATGCGCGCCCCGATATTGCCTATCCTGGTCTGTATCCTGCTGATCTTGACCCGAATGACGATAGGGACACCGTTTCAGGTGGGGCTGGTAACGACACCATCACAACCGGTGACGATGCTGATATCATCGACGGTGGCACAGGCGACGACTTCATTGATGGCGGCATTGATGCCGACACCATCGACGGTGGCGACGGCAACGACACCATCATCGGTGGCGAAGGCTCAGACATCATCGACGGCGGTGCTGGCGACGATGTGATCTATGCCGGTCTGCACAACTCCGTGACAGATGTTCTGGACATCGAGGATGATGGTTCCAACCCATTCGGTCCTGATCTGGCGCCAAACAACGGCATGGATGTTGTCCATGGCGGCGAAGGCAACGACACCATCTATGGTGCCGATGACGACGACACATTGTACGGCGATGCGGGTGACGACTATATCGACGGTGGCATCGACGATGACACAATCGATGGTGGTTCCGGTGATGACACGCTGATCGGTGGTCAAGGCAACGACACCATGACCGGCGGCACAGGCGATGACAGCTTTGACGGTGGCACCGGCTCTGACACAATGTCAGGTGGCGATGATCAGGATACCTTTACCAATATCACCGCTGGTGACGTGGTAGACGGTGGCGAAGGCGGCGTTGACTACGATACGCTGGACCTGACCGGAACGCGCCCTGTTGATGGCACAATTCGTGTCATCTATGACGCGGGTAACCCTGAAAACGGTCACGTTGATTACCGTGATGCCGATGGCAACATCATCAACACCATGGAATTCACGAACATCGAGAACGTCATTCCATGTTTCACCCCGGGCACGCTGATTGCGACGCCAAAAGGTGAGCGTCTGGTGGAAGAACTGCAAATGGGTGACAAAATCATCACCCGTGACAACGGCATTCAGGAAATTCGCTGGGTTGGCGAAAAGAAACTGGGTTGGAAAGACCTGGCCGCAAACCCACACCTGAAACCGATCCTGATCCAAAAAGGATCACTCGGCAACGATCTGCCCGAGCGCGATATGATGGTGTCACCAAACCACCGTATGTTGGTGGCCAACGACAAAACCATGCTCTACTTTGAAGAGCGCGAGGTTTTGGCAGCGGCCAAGCATCTGGTCAACAACAACGGTGTTCACACTGTTGAGACCATGGGCACCAGCTACTTGCACTTTATGTTCGACAACCACGAAGTTGTGCTGTCGGACGGTGCCTGGACCGAGAGCTTCCAGCCTGGTGATTACAGCTTGCAAGGCATCGGCAACGCGCAGCGCGCTGAAATTCTGGAACTGTTCCCTGAATTGGCAACGGCCGAAGGGATCAAGGATTATCAGTCCGCACGGAAAACGCTAAAAGCACACGAAGCGCGGCTTTTGGCAAAATAGATTGGTTGCACGAACCTAACTCATCTGGCTGGCCGAACGCATTTATGTGCAAACGCTGCCTCGGCCAGCCAGATGAACGCAACTTTTCGACCGGCGATCAACTACATATGAATATGCAGCTTTCTTAGGGCGCCCAGTGCCCTGAGGGAACGAGAATCGGAGGTTGGTATAGATGCCAGCCTCCGATTTTTTTGTTGCAAATGGGATTGGGACAGTGAACCTTGGTTTTGGAAGCGCAAACCAACAATAGGGACACTTATGAAACCCTATCTAAAAACAACACCAACCCGTGATGGGTTTTTTGGCGATTATGGCGGAGCAATGCTGCCGCCGCCGTTGGTGCCGCATTTTCAAGGGCGGCCAACGCCAATTTCCTATTTGAAAAACCTGTCTGAAATGGCTGGCGGGGCGCAGATCTACGCCAAACGCGAGGATTTGAACACGGCGGCACATCTTCAATACTGGGCGACCATGCGGCCACGCTGACCTAAGGCCAGGGCGGCGACATCCACGGATTCCGTACCACTATTGGTGGACGACGCGGGCGAACCAGCCCCTGTGAACACCTTGGCGTCCGGTTTGCACTACTCCGGTGTTGGGCCAGAACATGCATTTGCAAAAATCCGGACGGGTGAGCTACACCACGGCGGATGACAAAGAAACGCTAAAACGTTTTATGATCTGTCGCGCCTTGAGGGTATCATTCCAGCGCTGGAAACGGCCCATGCCTTGGCATTTGCAATGCGCGAAGCCAAAAACCACATGGGGAAATCCAGTTTGATCAACCTGTCGGGCCGCGGTGACAAAGACATTGATTATGTCACCGAAACCTACGGGTTTGGCGAATAGGCTCACGAAAACCAATCTTGACGCCCTGAGAAGAACGGGGCGTTAAACATTAGGACGTTTTATCGCGCCAAACGGCCCAATCTGCTGGCGTATCCAGATCAGTGATCGCACGATCATCGGGCAGGGGCACCAGATGCACCCTGTTTGCATGTCGGCGAAAAAGGTGGCGCGCCCCTGCATCACCTTGAAGCTCTCCAAGATCATTTAGCGCCCATCGGGGCAGTAAAACAGGGTTGCCTGCGGTGCCGCCCTGACTGGCGGCGCGCTGGATGTCACCCTTAGGATCGCCTCCAAAGCTATTGATAAGACAGATATAATCATCGCTTGTGATGTCAGGCATATCGGCCAATGCCACCAGCAGGCCCGCGTAATCGGCCGAAATCACTTGCAATCCCGCCCGCAAGGACTGTGCCATGCCCAGATCAGTTTCGGACACCTCAATGATCTGAACGTTCATATCCGCCAATGCGGTTTGGCGCGCCGCATTGCCCTTGGGCAGGGTGACGAAAACCGGATGGCCGGTTGCCACCGCGCGGTCCACCACATGGCGCAACAAGGTTGTGCCGTTGACGTCCATCAACAGCTTGTCACGGCCTTTCATGCGGCGTGAACTGCCCGCAGCCAGGATCAGAATTGGGATACTCATAGGGTTAGTTTACCCGCGCATCCGCGCCCCGTCAGCATCAAACAGCGGCGTTGTGATCAAACTTGCGGCACACATCTCGCCCAGTATCTCGATCTCGGCTTTCAATCCATCCTGCGCCATTTCACGCGGGATCAGGCCCATTGCGATGGATTTGCCCGCATAATGCGAATACCCGCCCGAGGTGCAGTAACCGACAACGTCGCCGCCGATGAACACCGGTTCATAGCCGTGAACATCAGCGTCCGTGGTGGCAACCTCGAACGCCACCAACAGGCGGGCAGGAGGTGTCACCCGCTCGGCCTCGGCCGCCGCTCGACCAATGAAACCGGCGTCTTTTTTGAACGCGATGAACCGGTCCAAGCCGGTTTCAGCCGCCGTATAATCAGGCGAAAATTCCCGCAACCAGCCGCCGAAAAACTTGTCCAATCGCAGGCTCATCATCGCCCGCATGCCAAACGGGCGGATACCCAAATCCTGCCCCGCATCCCAAAGCGCATTCCAAAGCGCGCGTTGCGACATGGCGCTGGTGTAAATCTCATACCCAAGATCGCCCGTGTAGCTGACCCGCTGCACAATGCAATCTACCAACCCGACGCTCATCGTTTTCACGTCCAAAAACTTGAATGCTTCAGCGCTGACATCGGCGCGCGTCACCCGTTCCAACAGCTTGCGGGCATTGGGACCGGCAATCTGAAACCCCGTGCGTTGATCCGAGATGTTTTCAATGCTGATCCCATCCTCAAGGTGCTGCAAGAACCAGCGGTGATGGAATTCTTGTGCGCCATAGGATCCGGTCAGCTGAAACGCATCCTCGGCCAGAGAGGAAACCGTGAAATCACCGATCAAGCGCCCGGAGGGGGCCAACATTGGTGTTAGTGACAGGCGCCCGACCTTGGGGATGCGCCCTGCCATGATCCGGTCGAGCCACGCCCGCGCGCGCTCACCGCGGACCATAAATTTGCCGAAATTTTGCACCTCGTTGATGCCAACCGCCTCGCGCACCGCTTTGACCTCTTGCGCTGTGGCGTCCCACGCGTTGGAGCGCCGAAAGCTGGGAGTCTCGTAGCGCTCTTCGCCCTCCAGCGCGAAGTAGTTCACGACCTCAAGCCCGTTTTGCTGCCCCCAAACCGCATTCATACCATCGAAAATGTCATACATCGGCGTGGTCTGGTTGGGGCGCGCCACAGGCAGTTCTTCATTGGGGTAGGTGACGGAAAACCGGTTGCGGTAATTTTCAATGACCTTTGGCACCGTGTAGCCGGGCGAAATCCACTTGCCGTAGCGGGCGATGTCCATCGCAAACACATCGCGCTCGGTCTCGCCGTTGATCATCCACTGCGCCAACATCAACCCAACGCCGCCGCCTTGCGAGAACCCCGCCATCACGCCGCAGGCCAGCCAATAGCCCTGTTTGCCAGGCACCGGACCAACCAGCGGATTGCCGTCGGGCGCAAAGGTGAACGGGCCGTGGATCACGGTTTTCACACCGGCCCGCTCAAGGATCGGAAAGCGCGAATAGGCGAATTCGATCGAGGCCTCTATTTTATCCAGATTATCGGGCAGCAATTCATGGCCAAACCCCCAAGGGGTGCCATCCACCGACCACGGTTTGCAGGGTTGCTCATAAAATCCGATGCACAACCCGCGACCCTCTTGCCGCAAATAGCTCTCGCCGCCGGGGTCCATAACGTGGGGATGTTCCTCGGCGCGCTCAAAAATCTCGGGCAAATCTTCGGTGACGATATATTGGTGTTCCATCGGCAATAGTGGTGTGTAAACCCCCGCCATCGCCCCAACTTCGCGCGCCCACAACCCGCCCGCATTGACGATATGCTCGGCAATGATTGTGCCTTTGTCCGTCACCACTTCCCAAGTGCCATCAGGGCGCTGGTTGGTCTCTTCAACCTTGGTGTGCAAATAGATTTCAGCCCCCCCCATGCGGGCCGCTTTGGCATAGGCGTGGGTGGTGCCCGAAGGGTCAAGGTGACCATCAAGCGGATCATACAGCGCGCCCAAAATGCCGTCCGTGTTGGTGATTGGCGCATATTTCTTGACCTCTTCAGGACCAAAAATATGCGTATCCAACCCCATGTGGCGATGTTTTGCGCGCTCGGCCTTCAGCATGTCAAACCGCTCGGGCGTGTCGGCCAGCGTGATGCCACCGACATGGTGCAACCCGCAGGACATGCCGGTGATTTCCTCCAACTCCTTGTAAAGCCGGATGGTATAGCCTTGCAGCGCGCACATGTTGGTGTCACCATTCAAGGTGTGAAATCCGCCCGCCGCATGCCACGTCGATCCTGACGTCAGCTCGCTGCGCTCGACCAGAACCACATCGGACCAACCGAGTTTGGTGAGGTGATACAAAACGGATGCGCCGACAACGCCGCCGCCGATAACGCAAACACGGGTGTGGGTTTTCATAGCACTTGCTCCTTAAGTTAGAACCATCGTGCAAGCGCAGCAGGTAGATCACTGGCCAAATTGCGACATCTTATGTCGCTTGTGTCACCCGTTGTTCCAAAAGCATACCAAAACCGGCCATTGCACGGGCCACTTTTTCGGTTTCGCGTCCCAATTCGGTTAGGGTGTATTCGGTTTTAGGCGGCACGGTTGGATATATCTTGCGCCGCAAAAGGCCTTCGCTTTCCAACATCCGCAATCGGCTGGCCAGAATTTTAGGGCTGATGCCCAGCAAAGCGCATTGCAATTGCGAATACCGCCGTGTGTCGGCCAACAATTCACGGATGATCAGCGTGGTCCATTTGCCAGACAGAATATCGGTTGACAGTTTGACGGGACAATCTGGCGTGCAATCGACGCCAGCCTTAACAGATCCAAATCGGGCCTCCTATTTGTGAAGGAAACTTTCATTTTGGGAACGACTTCCCAAAGGGAAGTTGGGGAATATACCTGCTCCACGACATAATATTAAGCAAAAAGGCAAACGATATGACATGCTTCAAGGCGCTTTGTTACTTTATCGGCGCGGTTCAACTGGTGCTTGGCGCACTCTACTTGTTCGCACCACAATTCTTCATCGCATGGCAAGGGTTAAGCGAAATCGGCCGCGATATTAGCTATCCGCTGGCGATGCTGGATTTGGGCTGATGGGATGATCACAGGCAACGCGTGGCGGCTGTTTCGGCCTATGTTGAGGCCTGAACCACCTGCAACCCGTCCCGAAACGCGCGCATGTTTTCCTGATAGTGCAGGGCGCTGGCGGTCAACCCTTGAATGGCGGCCTCATCCAATTCACGCACCACTTTGCCCGGCGCCCCCATCACGAGTGATCCGTCAGGGATCTGCTTGCCCTCGGTGATCAATGCACCAGCCCCGATCAAACAATTCTTGCCGATGCGGGCACCATTTAGAATGGTCGCCCCCATGCCGATCAAAGAATTGCTGCCGATGGTACAGCCGTGCAGCGTCACCTTATGGCCGATGGTGCAGTTCTTGCCGATGGTCAGGGGGAAACCGGGGTCGGTGTGCAGGACCGAGTTTTCCTGAATGTTGCTGCCGGCGCCTAAGAAAATCAATTCGTTGTCGCCGCGCAAGGTCGCCCCGAACCAGACCGAAGCGGCCTCTTGCAACACCACGCGGCCAATCACATTGGCGTCGGGCGCGATCCAGAAATCACCACCAGAGGGCAGGGTGGGCGTGGCGTCGTTCAATGCGTAAATAGTCATCAGCGGTCCTCGAATTCGGCGTTTAATGTACGGATGTGCCCCATCAGATGCGGCTGTTGGCTTTTGCGCATCCGCTCGGACATGACGATGGTTTTCAACTGCTCAAACGTCTGGTCCAGATTGTCGTTGATCAACACGTAATCATATTCAACCCAATGACTGATTTCATCGCGGGATTTGAGCATCCGTTTGTTGATGACCTCTTTACTGTCTTGGGCTCGCATGAGCAAGCGACGCTCCAATTCCTTGATCGAGGGTGGCAAAATAAAGATCGACAAAACATGTTCCCGCAGGGACGATGCCCGCACCTGCTGACCGCCTTGCCAGTCGATATCAAACAACACATCACGGCCCGCCTCAATCGCGCCCTCGACAGGGCCTTTGGGTGAACCATATGAATTTTCGAACACTTCAGCATATTCCAGCATTTGATCATTGGCGACCAAATCTTTGAATTCACCTTGGGACTTGAAATAGTAATCCACCCCATCGACTTCGCCCTTGCGCGGCGGGCGGGTGGTGGCGGACACCGAGAAACTCATATCAGGGTCCCACTCAATCAGACGTTTGGAGAGCGTGGATTTTCCCGCCCCCGAAGGAGACGACAGGATAATCAAAAGGCCGCGACGATCACTCATGGGTTACTCCACATTCTGAACTTGTTCGCGCATTTGATCAATCACCGCCTTGAGGTCAAGACCGATACGGGTCAAATCAACGGACTGGGATTTGGAACACAGGGTGTTGGCCTCGCGCATGAATTCCTGCATTAGAAAATCCAGTTTGCGCCCGATCGGGCCGTCCAGTGCCATCAAATCGCGCGCGGCATCGACATGGGCGCGCAGGCGATCCAACTCCTCCATCACGTCGGATTTTACCGCCAGCATGGCCAGCTCTTGGGCGACGCGGGCCTCGTCAGCGCCGTCGACGTTGGACAAAACGCGGGCCAGGTTTTCACGCAACGTGGCCTCAACATCCCCGCGGCGGGCCTCGGCAGCTACGGCAGCAGCGGCCGTTAGGTCCTCGATTTTGGTGATCTGCTGGTGGATAACCTGATCCAGCGCGGCGCCCTCGGTTTCCCGCATGGCGGTGAAATCTGACAACAGCAGCGGCAGATCGGCCAATAAGGCCGCCAGCAGGGGTTTGGTGTCTTGGTGCACCACGGTGGTGTCGATGATGCCGCGTTGGTTCAGCACATCTGCCGCTGTGCAATGCACCAGCGTCAGATCGGTGGCCGAGGCCGCCTCCTCGATTTGTCCAAGGGCCGCCAAAACCCGGCTGAGCTGCGCCGAATTAAGGTTAAGGGGCGCGCTGGTCTCGTCGCGTTGTACCCGCAAAGTCAAATTTACAGTCCCACGCCCGGCTGATTTGGCGACCAAAACACGCGTCTTTTGCTCTAATCCGTCGACCCAATCCGGCACGCGAAGGCGAATATCAAGCCCCTTGGCGTTGACACTGCGCACCTCCCAAGCCCAAGAAAATCCAGCGTTTTCACCGGTGCGGGCGGCAAATCCAGTCATTGATGTGATCATGTGCAGTTAACCATTTTACAATTTTTGTCCCTAAATTTTTGACAAACCATGCCATATTAACTTGGCGGTAAGCATTGTGAGTATAGGGTTAACAGAGACAGTCCTCTGTAACAACGAAAAGACAGCCCTGTTCAAGCAATGCCTGCCCCTATTTGAACTTTAAAAATGCAGGTGTATCGTGAAACCCAAAGCTACCCCCGAGATAAAGCGCGGACAAAATGTGATTTCCATGTTTGGCTATAAATGTGAAACGCTCTTTCCCGCGATCAATGAGGTCGAGGCCTATTGGGAGGGGTTGCGTATGGGCCGTGTCGTGCCAATGCGCAGCGAGATTGATCCGCGTGGCATCGAACGCGCGCTAGAATACACATTTGTTTTGGAGCGCATCGCGCCCGGGTTGGCGCGGTTCCGTTTGTCCGGCATGCATTTGAATGACCTGTTGGGCATGGAAGTGCGCGGCATGCCGTTCACCTCGTTCTTTACGCCGAAAGCACGGCAATTGATTTGCAATACGTTGGAAGAGGTATTTGACGGCCCGAAAACCGCCGAATTGATCCTGTCGGGTGAGCGCAGCATTGGTAAGCCGACGCTGGATGCCAAGGTGATCCTGCTGCCTCTGCGCAGCGATCAGGGCGAAATAACACGCATCATCGGGTGTTTGGTGACATCGGGTCCAACTGGCCGCGCACCGCGTCGTTTTGATGTGGTCAGCCGCAAAATGAAAGAGCTGACCGCTGGGCACAGCGCGGCGGCTATCCCAAAACCCGCTCAGCACTCGCGGGCCGAGATTGGTGAGCCGATTGGCGGAACCGAACGCCTTGGTTTTGCAGAACCTCTGGCACCCTTTGTGACCGCCGCCGAGGAAACAAAAAAAGGGCCAGACGATAGACGCCCAGCCCTTCGATTGGTGAAATCAGACGATTAGCGCGGTTAAACGGCTTGCGCCTGTTTGCTTTGGCGCAAGTCTGACAGCTCTTCCGCGACCAAGAACGCCAATTCCAGTGATTGGCTGGCGTTCAAGCGGGGATCGCACGCCGTGTGATACCGATCCGACAGATCCTCATCCGTCACAGCCCGCACACCGCCAGTACATTCGGTCACATCCTGACCCGTCATTTCGAAATGCACGCCACCGGGGATGGTGCTTTCGGATTTGTGGATGGCAAAAAACTCGCGGACTTCGCGCAGCACAGATTCAAACGGGCGGGTTTTATACCCCGTGGTCGATTTGATGGTGTTGCCATGCATCGGATCACAGGTCCAAACCACATTGGCACCCTCTGACTGAACCGTTTTGATCAAACGGGGCAGGTGGTCGCCAACAACGCCCGCGCCAAAGCGGGTGATCAAGGTCAAGCGACCCGCCTCGTTTTCCGGGTTCAGCTTGGCCAACAGGCGTTTTAGGTCGTCTTCGGTCATTGAGGGTCCGCATTTCATGCCAATCGGGTTTTGCACACCGCTTAGGAATTCAACATGTGCGCCGTCTGGCTGACGAGTGCGATCCCCGATCCACAGCATATGGCCGGACCCTGCAACCGGCAGGCCCGTGGTGCTGTCGATGCGGCACAAGGCTTCTTCATATTCCAGCAGCAATGCCTCGTGACAGGTGTAGAAATCAACCGTTTGCAAGGTTTGTGAGCGATTGCTGTCAACGCCAGCGGCCCGCATGAAATCAAGCGTGTCGGAAATTCGCTGTGCCATTTCGCGGTATTTGCTGGCGTTGTCGCCCGATGCAAATCCAAGCGTCCAGGCATGCACCTGATGCACATCCGCATACCCACCTGTTGAAAAAGCCCGCAGCAAGTTCAATGAGGCGGCAGCCTGCGTATAGGCCTGCAACATCTTTTGCGGGTTTGGTATGCGGGCCTCGGCGGTGAAGGGCAGATCGTTAATGATATCACCACGGTAGCTGGGCAGCTCAATGCCATCAATCACCTCGGTCGGGGCTGAACGGGGCTTGGCGAACTGGCCCGCCATACGGCCCACTTTGACCACAGGCACTTTGGCCCCATAGGTCAGCACCATCGCCATTTGCAGCATCACTTTAAAGGTGTCGCGAATGGTGTCGGCTGAAAATTCGGCAAAGCTCTCGGCGCAATCGCCGCCTTGCAGCAAGAACGCATCACCATTTGACACATCCGCAAGAGCCGCTTTCAAGCGGCGCGCCTCGCCAGCAAAGACGAGCGGCGGATACTTGGCCAGCTGTGCTTCTACAGCATTCAGCGCGGCCACATCCGTATACTCGGGCATCTGAACCCGCGGTTTTGCGCGCCAGTCAGATTTTTGCCAATTTGTCATCGTCTTTGCTCCATAAAATAAACGTCAAGATTTCGCAGTATAAGCAGACAAATCGCCAGTGCCAACAGGGGAAATGCGCCCTGCTTGCCGCAAAGGAAATTTGCGTCTGCGCGCGTATTTGCTTGATCGAATGTAGCAAAACTGTTTCGGTATTCTGACACGTGAAAAAGGGCCCGTGAATGAACGTGAGTCGTCAGACAGTTGAAGCAACGAACACCGACGGCCCGCCGCGACGGTTTGTTTTCGTTTTGCTTGATCAATTCTCGCTGTTGAGCTTTGCTTCGGCCATAGAAAGCCTGCGCATCGCCAACCGGATGTCGGGCAAAGAGCTGTATAAATGGCTGCTGGTTTCCGAGAACGGCGAAACAGTGAACTGTTCGGCAAACACCATGTTTCAGGTCGATTGCGGTTTTGATGAAATGAAACGCGATGACACGGTTCTGGTTTGTGCCGGTGTAGATGTGCAGGCCGCCAGCAGCAAAAAGGTTTTAAACTGGCTGCGGCGCGAAGCGCGGCGCGGGGCCAAGATGGGCGGCTTATGCACTGGTGCCTATACACTGGCCAAAGCAGGGTTACTGGACGGCAAACGCGCGACCATTCACTGGGAAAATCAGGACAGCTTTCTCGAAGAATTCGAGGATGTCGAACTGACCAAATCGGTATTCGTTGCCGATGGCGCGCGCTACTCGACCGCCGGCGGCACCTCTTCAATTGATTTGATGCTGAAACTGATTGCCGACGATCATGGCGAAGGATTGGGCAACGCGGTGGCCGATCAGCTGATCTATAGCTCGATCCGAACGGATCAAGACACCCAGCGGCTGTCGATTCCAACCCGTATCGGTGTGCGGCATCCAAAATTGTCCGCCGTGATCAAAATGATGGAAGAAAACATCGAGGAGCCAATCTCGCCCTCGATCCTGTCGCAAGACGTCGGCATGTCCACGCGTCAGCTGGAGCGGCTGTTCCGCCGCTATCTGAACCGCTCGCCGAAACGCTATTATATGGAGCTGCGCCTGCAAAAAGCCCGCAACCTGTTGATGCAAACCGATATGAGCGTGATCAACGTGGCATTGGCCTGCGGGTTTGCCAGCCCGTCGCATTTTTCCAAATGCTATCGCTCGCATTATAGCACCACACCTTACCGCGAACGTGGCACGCAGGCGACACGCCTTTCGTTCTAAAGCATTCCAGCCGGATAGGCCGAAAATGGTGAAATTTCATTTACTTGGCAACCAGAAGCTGTGGTGACCGCGCGCAAACCCATTGAAATCAACGGGCACCGCTTGAAAACCACCAAATAAGTGAGTTTCCGCAACGTCTGGTCCTTCTAATTGCTTTTCTTTTGAACAAAGGCCGCTTAGGCTCTGCGCCAGGTAAAAGTCTAAACTAGGGAGAAGACAATGAAAAAGCTACTATTGGCGACAGCCGCAACCGCACTCATGACGGGCGCTGCATTTGCGGACGCTCATTCCAAAGAAGTTAAAATCGGCATTCTGGTCGGATTTACGGGCCCAATTGAATCACTGGCTCCAGCAATGGCCGCTGGCGCTGAATTGGCGATGAAAGAAGTCACAGATTCAGGTCTGCTGTTGGGCGGTGCAACCGTGACACCTGTACGCGCTGACTCCACTTGCGTCGATTCCGCTGCCGCACAGGCCGCTGCAGAGCGTATGATCACATCCGACGGCATCAAAGCCCTAGTTGGCGCTGATTGTTCCGGCGTTACGGGCGCGGTTTTGGCCAATGTTGCGATGCCAAACGGCATGGTGATGATTTCACCATCCGCCACATCACCAGGTCTTTCCACTGCCGAAGATAACGGTCTGTTCTATCGCACAGCCCCATCTGACGCGCGTGAAGGTCAGGTTATGGCCGATATTCTGCAAGAGCGCGGCATCAAATCCATCGCCCTGACATATACCAACAACGATTATGGTAAAGGTCTGGCCGACGCGATTGAAACCTCGTTCAAAGCTGTTGGTGGTGAAGTGACCATCGTTGCAGCCCATGAGGATGGCAAAGCGGATTACTCTGCTGAAGTTGGCGCGCTGGCCTCTGCCGGTGGCGACATTCTGGTGGTTGCAGGCTACTTGGACCAAGGCGGTCTGGGCATCATCAATGCGTCGCTTGACTCGGGTGCGTTTGACACATTCGGTCTGCCAGGTGGCATGATCGGTGACTCTCTGCTGGCAAATGTTGGTGACGCGCTGAACGGCTCGTTCGGTCAAATCGCTGGCGCCGGTGGCGAAGGCATTGAAAAGCTGACAGCGATGGCAACCGAGGCTGGTTTTGATGCCACATCGCCTTATTCACCAGAAAGCTATGACGCGGCGGCATTGTTCATGCTGGCGATGCAAGCAGCCGGTTCCACAGATGCGGCTGACTATAACGCCAAAATCTTGGACGTTGCCAATGCGCCAGGCGAATTGATCTACCCAGGTGAATTGGCCAAAGGTCTGAAAATTTTGGCTGACGGTGGTGCTGTTGACTATGTCGGCGGGTCTTCCGTTGAGTTGATCGGGCCAGGCGAAAATGCGGGCAGCTACCGTGAAATCGAAGTCAAAGACGTGAAAAACACAACTGTGAAGTTCCGCTAAGCGCAACTGATCCAGACTGATAGAGCAGCCCGAAAGTCAATTTCGGGCTGCTTTTGCAAATGCATGCTGTGCAACAGCAGCACGCCAAATAATAAGAAGGCCACAAGATCGTATAAGGTCTGTGCAAGGGGAATACATATGATCGTCATTGATGGCGTGGTCAAAAAGTTCGGTGGCTTTACGGCAGTTGACGGGGCCACTATGCAAATTGCCGAAGGGTCAATCACCGGGTTGATTGGGCCGAACGGCGCTGGTAAAACGACTCTTTTCAATGTGATAGCAGGCGTACTTAAGCCAAGCGCTGGACGCGTCACCATGCAAGGCGAGGACATAACGGGCCTTGCGCCGCATGAGTTGTTCCACAAAGGTCTGCTGCGCACCTTCCAAATCGCGCATGAATTTGCCTCGATGACGGTGCGCGAAAACCTGATGATGGTGCCGGGGGCGCAAACCGGCGAAACCCTGATCAACGCATGGATCAATCGCGGCCGTATCGCGACCGAGGAAGCCGCGCTGCTGAAAAAAGCCGACGAGGTTTTGGAATTCCTGACCATTGATCATCTTAAGGATGAAAAGGCGGGCAACCTGTCTGGCGGCCAGAAAAAGCTGCTGGAACTGGGCCGCACCATGATGGTGGATGCCAAGATCGTGTTTTTGGACGAGGTCGGCGCCGGCGTGAACCGCACCCTGCTGCGCACCATTGGCGACGCGATCCTGCGCCTGAACCAGGAACGCGGCTACACCTTTGTCGTTATCGAACACGACATGGAATTTATCGGCCGCATTTGCGATCCGGTGATCTGTATGGCCGAGGGCAAAGTGCTGGCCGAAGGCCGTCTGGAAGAAATCAAAGCCAACGAACAAGTGATCGAGGCTTACCTTGGCACCGGATTGAAAAACAAAGTCAAAGCGGAGGGCGGGGTATGAGCAATCCATTCCTAATCGGCGACTCCATGACGGGTGGCTACGGCAAGGGGCCTGATATTCTGCATGACTGCACCATCGCAGTCGACAAGGGCGAAATCGCCGTGATCGTTGGGCCAAACGGCGCTGGTAAATCAACCGCGATGAAGGCCGTGTTCGGCATGTTGAACCTGAACGGTGGCCATGTGTTGCTGGACGGCGAAGACATTACAGCGCTGTCCCCCCAAGCCCGCGTGGCCAAGGGCATGGGGTTTGTGCCGCAAACCAACAATGTGTTCACCTCCATGTCGGTCGAGGAAAACCTTGAAATGGGCGCGTTCTTGCGCCGTGACGACATCAAACAAACCATTGAGCAAGTTTACGAGCTGTTCCCGATCCTGCGCGACAAACGCGATCAGGCGGCGGGTGAGCTGTCAGGCGGGCAACGTCAACAGGTGGCCGTGGGCCGCGCTTTGATGACCCAGCCGCAAGTCCTGATGCTGGACGAGCCCACAGCGGGGGTTTCGCCGATTGTGATGGACGAGCTGTTTGACCGCATCATCGAGGTTGCCCGCACCGGCATCTCCATCCTGATGGTCGAACAAAATGCCCGCCAAGCACTGGAAATCGCCGACAAGGGCTACGTTCTGGTGCAGGGTGCCAACCGGTTTACCGACACGGGGCAGGCGCTGCTTGCTGATCCCCAAGTCCGCCGTAGCTTTTTGGGGGGATAAGGGATTGAAACTGTTTTCCTATGCACTTGTTTTACTTGGGTTCGGTTTTCCCAACGTTGTTTTTGCTGGCCCTGTCATGTGCATTTTTTCTAAGGAATGCTTTGAAGATGAAGCTTGTGTCGCGACGGAATTGAGGCTTTCTTTTGGCACTACACAAGACAATCCAGACGGCTTAAACCTCATTTCCGATTCAGAAACTTTGCCCGTTGAAATTATTTCAGTTGTTGAAGGGGAGCGTGTTCAGATGTTGGCCAATAGCGAAAGCGCTGTGCATTTGTTTTCGTGGAACTTCCATGACTCTTATGCGCGCTATACTGTGCATATGCAGGGACCTTTGGCAGTCACCTACCTTGGTGGCTGTGGTGGAACACCATGAAACGCGCCCTGTTCTTCACTACCTTATTCCTATCGGCACAGGCATCCATTGTCGCTGCGGAAGAAGAAAAGACCATATTGACATTTGCTAGCCCAAAAAATGGGGAACTTGACTGATGGAATTCCTAAACGCCCTTGTGGCCCTTTCAAATTATGTCCTGATCCCCGCAGTTGCCTATGGCAGTCAACTGGCGCTGGGTGCGCTGGGGGTTACGCTGATCTACGGCATCCTGCGCTTTAGCAACTTTGCTCACGGTGATACCATGGCCTTTGGCGCGATGGTGACAATCCTGTTTACATGGCTGTTCCAAAGCTGGGGCATCTCGATTGCGCCGCTGCCAACCGCGCTGCTGGCGCTGCCATTTGGTATCCTCGCTACGGCGGCCTTGCTGCTGTTCACCGACCGTGTTGTGTATAAATTCTATCGAAAACAAAAGGCCGCCCCCGTGATCCTTGTGATCGTCTCGATGGGGGTGATGTTCATTATGAACGGGCTGGTTCGTTTCATCATTGGACCCGGCGATCAACGCTTTGCCGATGGCGCACGCTTCATATTCAAGGCGCGTGATTTCAAGGAATGGTCGGGCCTGAACGAGGGGCTGGCGTTCAAAACATCCCAAGGCATCACCATCGTCACCGCCATTGTCGTGGTGGCCGCGTTGTTTTGGTTTTTGAACAAAACCCGCACTGGTAAATCCATGCGCGCATTTTCCGATAACGAGGATCTGGCGCTGCTGTCGGGCATCAACCCCGAAAAGGTGGTGATGTATGTCTGGCTGATCATCGCCGCCCTAACCACCATCGCGGGCGTGCTTTACGGGCTGGACAAAACCTTCAAACCCTTCACCTATTTCCAACTGCTGCTGCCGATCTTTGCCTCCGCCATTGTTGGCGGTCTGGGCAACCCGATCGGCGCGATCGCGGGGGGCTTTGTGATCGCTTTTTCTGAGGTCACGATCACCTATGCGTGGAAGAAAATTCTGGTCTATCTGATGCCCGACAGTTTGGATCCGTCAGGCTTGGTCCAACTGCTGTCGACGGACTATAAATACGCCGTCAGTTTTGCCATTTTGATCATCGTGCTGTTGTTCAGGCCCACCGGATTGTTCAAGGGGAAATCAATATGACTGTGAATTGGAAAAACATAGGTCTGTTTGCCCTTGTTGCGGTTCTGATCATCTTGGTGGGGATTTTCCAAAGCCCCAACGCCGCACTGGTCATCCTGAATATGGGGCTGATCTCGGCCATCATGTCGCTGGGCGTAAACCTGCAATGGGGCTTTGCGGGCCTGTTTAACATTGGTGTCATGGGCTTTGTTGCGCTTGGCGGCTTGGCCACTGTGCTGATCTCAAAACCACCAACAACCGATGCCATTCAGGCGGGTGGTTTGGGCATTCTGATCGCCTTGGTGCTTGGGGCTGCGACCATCATCGCAACCATATTGATGCGCAGTAAAATGGCGGCGGGCAGGTCGCGCAGCATCGCCACTTTGGCGTTGTTGGTTGTTGGCTTCTTTATCTACCGTTGGCTGCTTGATCCGTCGGTCGAGGCCGTCGAGGCGGTCACGCCTGCGGCCACAGGCTATCTGGGTGGGCTTGGTTTGCCAGTGCTGCTGGCATGGCCCGTGGGCGGTGTTTTGGCCGCAGGGGCGGCTTGGATCATTGGCAAAACGGCGCTTGGATTACGCTCGGATTATCTGGCGATTGCCACACTTGGGATTGCCGAAATCATCGTCGCCATCATGAAAAACGAAGACTGGCTGACGCGTGGTGTAAAGAACGTCATCGGCATTCCACGCCCAGCCCCGGTTGTGCCCTATGAGATTGATCTGCAAAACAGTGCAAGTTTCGTTGAAAATGCCTCGTCATTGGGATTGGACCCTGTGATGGCCTCGACGCTTTACGTCAAACTGGGTTATTCGTTGTTGTTCACCATTGTCTTGCTGATGATCCTTTGGCTCACCCAAAAGGCGCTGAATTCACCTTGGGGCCGTATG
Source organism: Rhodobacteraceae bacterium UBA2776 (assembly GCA_002352425.1). Classification (GTDB taxonomy): domain Bacteria; phylum Pseudomonadota; class Alphaproteobacteria; order Rhodobacterales; family Rhodobacteraceae; genus Profundibacter. Next base: position 21,108 of record DEIK01000034.1, on the reverse strand, counting down.
ATGCGGGCGATCCGCGACAACGAGGTCGCTGCCGAAGCCATGGGCAAGGACGTCACTGCGCGACATTTACAAATCTTCATTCTGGGCTCGGCCGTATGTGGCATTGCGGGTGCGATGATGGCCACATTGGATGGTCAGTTGATCCCCAGCTCGTACCAACCGTTACGCTATACTTTTCTGGTCTGGGTGATGGTGATTGTCGGCGGGTCCGGAAATAACTGGGGCGCGGTTTTGGGGGGCTTTTTGATCTGGTTCCTTTGGGTCGAAGTCGAGCCAATGGGCACGCTTTTGATGCAGTTGATCACGTCGCCTATGGCAGATGGTTACTGGCTAAAGGCCCACCTGTTGGACAGTGTGGCGCATATGCGGCTGTTGACGATGGGGCTGATCCTTTTGTTGGTTCTACGCTTTAGCCCACGCGGCTTGATCCCTGAAAAGTGATCGCGCGCAGGCTTGATCCTGTTCTAAAAAACCCCTAAACCTTCCTGTAATTAGAAGGTTTAGGGGGCGCACCATGAACGTCGGACAAGCGGCAGAAAAATCAGGACTACCCGTCAAAACCGTGCGGTATTACGCAGACATTGGACTGGTTGAACCCTTAGGGCGATCAAACGCTGGCTACCGCATCTATGGCGATGCGGAAATCAGCAAGCTGACCTTTGTCCGCCGCGCCCGCGCCTTTGATTTCTCAATTGGGGATTGCCGTGAATTGCTGGGCCTGTATCAGGACAAATCGCGCAGCAGCCGCGATGTCAAAGCGATGGCGACCAAACGGTTGCAGCAGATTGACGAAAAACTACGTGAGTTGAACGAGCTGCGCGATGAGCTGGCCCGCGTGGCCAAGGAATGTCGCGGTGACAACCGTCCAGACTGTCCGATCTTGAACAGCTTTTCAGCTGCCGACACCTAGGTGCTCACCAGTTTCGGGTTTGGCCGCACAATAATCAGGTCAAAGTCCAGTTCCGGGCATTGGGTCTTGACCTCTTTCAAGATCAATTCCGGATTGGGCATGGGGGCGGCAAGGGCCCTGAATTGTCCCTTATAACTGAGCTGCTCCAATACAACTGCCAGTTCAACGATATCAAATTGCGATGTCACAAGAGGCGACAAAACAACATTTGGCTGGTGCAATTCCAAAAACACCGAGGTCAACTCTTTGATGCAACAATATAGCGTATCACGGCAAAAGGGCAGTTTTGGTTTGGCGGCTAAGAACTGCTCGACATTTCCAACAACAAGGATCGTTAAATTGTGATTGAAACACGACATTTGTACATTCATCCTGAACGATATTGATTTCTAAGGAACTATTTACAATCAAACTTGTTGTATCTGTGCGGGCACACCCCCTTTGGGTTGTGCGCCACGGCCTTAATACAAGCTAAAAGAACAACTTCACCTTTGTCTAGGGGCTCATTCCGCGAAATTGTGTATGGACTAATTTATTGGGTTAACAAAGCTACACTGCACGACCATAGGTGCATAACCACTATTCTTGGGTCGGATGGATCACAAATGGCCGACTTGGTTTAAGTCTTAAAGCGAAGGTGCTTGCCTGTCAGAAGGTTGATCTTTGTGGTGCGATACTGTGCAATAAATCCGTCTGAACCCGACATCTAGCCTTTGGCGCAATCGAGTGCCTTGGCGAGCGCAATATAGGCACGTTTGGGTTTGTTGGCCTCCAGAACAGCGCGGCCGCACACCACAATATCAGGCGCGCTGGCACTGATTTGCGCAATATTTTCGCGGGTCACACCGCCCTCAAATGCCAAAAGACTATCGGGCGCAAGGCCACGCAACTCGGTCACGCGCGCACAGGCCGCACCAATGTCACGTTGCAGATCACGGCGGTCCATAGACGGCACAAGGATCACGTCAGGGTTCAACGCCAACAACGGCGCCGCCTCTTGCAAAGATGTGCCCGGCATCAGGGCCAGCCCAGCCAAAACCGGCCTGTCTGCGGCCTGAACGGCCTTGATCGCCTCGGCGGTATTGTTAGATTCTGCATGAACCGTGATCATGTCAGCGCCAGCTTTCAGGTAGCTGTCCACGTGATCGGCTGGGTTTTGCACCATCAAATGAACATCGCGCAACATGCCCACATCCATCGCCGCGACAAAGCCGGGACCACCCATCATGTCCGGCACGAAAACACCGTCCATCACATCAAAATGCAAGGCTTTACAATCCCACTCGGCCACATTTTGCGCGGCACGACGCAGGTTGCCAAGGTCAGCGGCAAACAGGCTAACGCTGATACCACGGATGCGGGATTTCAAGTTTTCAATGCTCATTTTCAATTCCTAAAAAGGGGGCCGTTGTGCAAGTTAATGCAGCCATAGGGCCGAATGCCGGTGCTGGCAACCACTGCAAAATCGTTTGCGGCAAGGGAGCTGAATTCTTGACGCTTGATTGGGCTTGCGATTGATCAACAGCTTGGCCATCAATAGAACAGGTTGAACAGGCAAGGGGTAGGGATATGAAAGTCGGCGACACGCATTACCGTTCAATCTGGTTTGATCAGGCCAGCGGGCAGGTTCAGATCATTGACCAACGTTGGCTACCGCATGAATTTCGTGTCGTAGACTTGCGCACCCGCGATGATTTTGCCCGTGCAATCCGCGATATGTGGGTGCGCGGGGCGCCGTTGATTGGCGCCACCGCAGCCTATGGTGTTGCTGTGCAAATGGCGCTGGATGCGTCAGATGAATCTCTGTCTGAAACATGGAACATCCTGCATGAAACCCGCCCAACCGCGATCAATCTTCGTTGGGCGCTGGACGACATGACCGCGTTGCTGCTGCCCCTGCCGATAAAGGCACGCGCTGCCGCTGCGTTTGCAAGGGCACATGAGATTTGCGATCAGGATGTCGAATGTAACCGTCAGATCGGCCTGCATGGCCTGCAGATTATCAAAACCATCGCCGCCGGCAAAAAAACCGGTGAGGTGATCAACATCCTGACCCATTGCAACGCGGGCTGGCTGGCGACGGTGGATTGGGGCACCGCGACGTCGCCGATGTATCACGCGCATCAGGCGGGCATTCCGGTGCATATCTGGGTCGACGAGACCCGCCCGCGCAATCAGGGCGCGCTGCTGACCGCATGGGAAATGAACAGCCACGACATCCCGCACCACCTGATTGTCGACAATGCCGGTGGCCATTTAATGCAGCACGGGCAGGTCGATCTGTGCATCGTCGGCACCGACCGCACAACGGCCCACGGCGATGTCTGCAACAAAATTGGCACCTACCTGAAGGCCCTGGCGGCCAAAGACAACGACGTGCCGTTCTACGTCGCCTTGCCCTCGCCAACCATTGACTGGACCGTCAAAAACGGCATTGCCGAAATCCCGATTGAAGAGCGCAGCGACATTGAAGTCACCCATGTGCAAGGCAGGTCGCCCGATGGCAGTATTGGCGAGGTGCAAATCAGTCCCGATGGCACCCCGGGCGGCAATCCAGCCTTTGACGTCACGCCGCGCCGTTTGATCACGGGCTTGATTACCGAGCGCGGCGTTTGTGAGGCCTCACCCGAAGGGCTGGCCGCGCTGTTTCCCGATCGGGTTTTACCGTAGGTTACCACCTGACAAAGTTTGCGATGCTATCAGCTGGGATCGTCCCCGTTGCGCTTTCATTTTCCAAATCGGCACCATATGCTGGCCGCTGTAAAAAGCAGGGCCAACACGTGGTCGGATCAGATAATTCAACGACATAGGTGTGTCATGGTTGCAAACCGCTGGAACGAAACGATAGCCGCTGAATTGGTGAATGCCGCCGGTGGTGATCCGGCGGATCAAGCTTTGGCACTGGAATCCTACGCTTCGCGATTATTGGGGTCTGATCCGACGTTGGTGCAGCATGGGGGCGGCAATACCTCCTGCAAAGTAACGCGTAAAGACCTGTTTGGGAACGATATTTCTGTTTTGCATATCAAAGGCAGTGGTCACGATCTGGCCCAGATTGGGCCCGCCACAATGCCCGGCGTTCGGCTTGACCCGATGTTGGACCTGCGCGTTCTTGATGCCTTGTCCGATGAAGACATGGTTAACACCGTGCGGTGCAATATGCTGGACTCAAGTGGGCCGACCCCCTCGATTGAAGTGCTGCTGCACGCCTATCTGCCCCACGCCTATATCAACCACAGCCACGCCACCGCGATGTTGACCCTTGCCGATCTGCCCAATGCGGCCGATGCGGTGCGGGAAATCTTTGGCGACACGGTCGGCATCGTGCCATTTTTCATGCCCGGTTTTGCCTTGGCCAAAGCTGCTGCCGAAGTTTACGAAGCCAATCCCGATGTGGATGGCTTGCTCTTGCTCAATCACGGCTACTTTAGCTTCGCCGATGACGCCAAAGTCGCGTATGATTTAATGATCACCCACGTGAATATGGTCGCCGATTGGGTCGAGCGTAAAAGCGGCAAGGTGCTGAAACCCGCAGGGGCGGCCGATGCGATAATGCAGGCCAAGGCGGTGGAAATAATGCCAATGCTGCGCGGGATTCTGGGCGATCGACGGGCGCAATTCCTTGAAACACCTGACGCACCAATGCCCGTGATGAACCTGCGGGCAGGGGGCAACATTCAGGAATTTTTTACGCGTACAGATGTTGAACAGCTGGCCACACGCGGGGTCGCGACCCCTGATCATGTGATCCGCACGAAAAATTTCCCGCTGGTGTTGAACGCCAGAACACTGGCTGGGGGCGCGACATCCATCACCGCCAAAATCGACACCTATATGGAGGATTACACCGCCTATTTCACCCGCAACAACACCCGCGTGGGCGGTCACAAGATCATGCTAAACCCTGTGCCCGATTTGGCCTGGGTTGAGGGTGTCGGCGTCATCGGTATGGGCGCAACAGGCGCTGCGGCCCGTGTCGCCGCCGATCTGGCCGTGCAAAACATCGCTGCCATGAGCCAGGGCGAAGATTGCGGTGGCTTTTACCCCGTCAATGAGGCCGATTTGTTTGACATGGAATACTGGTCATTGGAGCAGGCCAAATTGTCTGGTCGCAAACCAGCGCGTTTTGCCGGGCATGTGGTGATGGTGACAGGCGGTGGCGGGGCCATCGGGCTGGCGACGGCACAGGCCTTCGCGGCCCTTGGGGCCAATCTCTTTTTGGTTGATCTGGGGGATGAGGCGTTGAATACCGCGCTCACCACGCTTGGCCCTGATCACGACGGCATCGCACTTGATATCACAACCGATGGCGCGGCCGATAAGGCGATGGCGGCCTGTATCGCCCGTTTTGGCGGGCTGGATATACTGGTCTCCAACGCAGGTGCGGCCTGGAACGGCGAAATGATTGACCTGGACGACGCCTTGCTGCGCAAAAGTTTCGAGCTGAACTTCTTTGCCCATCAAACCTTTGCCAAGGCCGCCGCGCAATTGTTCAAGGCGCAAAACCGCGGTGGGCAGCTGCTGTTTAACATCTCCAAACAAGCCGTAAATCCCGGCAAAGGCTTAGGGGCGTATGGGCTGCCAAAGGCCGCGACCTTCTTTTTGCTGCGCCAACTGGCGTTGGAACTTGGACCAATGGGCGTGCGGGTCAATGGCGTTAATGCGGACCGCATTCGGTCTGGCCTGTTGGATGATGAATTTATCATCGAGCGCGCCAAGGCCCGTGGCATTGACGAGGGCACCTATATGGCTGGCAACCTGATTCAGCGCGAAGTCAAGGCCCGTCATGTCGCCGATGCCTTTGTGGCGCTGGCCCAATCCACCCGTACCACAGGTCATGTGATGACGGTGGACGGCGGAAATATCGAGGCTGCGCTGCGTTAAAACCGCTCATTCTCCTCTATGATCGGGTCCATAGTGTCGCCTATGGTATCGCCAACGTCGCAGTTCACTTTGGCGCGGCGACCGAAAAGTGTAGATATTTAGGCATGCGGGTTCCATTTGCGAAACCCAGACCTGAATAACAGCGATAGGGCAAACTCATGGCCAAAGACCAGCAAAACGGCGTTTGGAAATCAGGACGCGGCAAGGGCCGTTCGCACCCGAAAGGCCGCCAGTTGGACGACACGGCGATCACGCAGGTTCGCGCCTTGGTTTCGCCCGACCAAATGGGGCGTGATTTGCTGATTGAAAATCTGCATTTGCTGCAAGACGCCTATGGCCATCTTTCCGCGGCTCATTTGCGCGCATTGGCCGAAGACATGAAAATCAGCATGGCCGAGGTTTACGAGGTCGCCAGCTTCTACGCCCATTTTGATCTGGTCAAAGAAGGTGAAACACCGCCGCCCGCGCTGACCATCCGTGTCTGCGACAGCCTGTCTTGCGAAATGGCCGGCGCCCAGCAATTGATGACCGCGCTCAAAGACGGTTTGAATGCCGACGAGGTCCGCGTATTACGCGCCCCATGCATGGGACGTTGCGACACGGCCCCTGTGTTGGAACTGGGCCACAATCACATCGACCATGCCACGCCTGATCTGGTCTATGCTGCCATTGCAGCGAAGGACACCCACGCCCATCGGCCTGACTACGAAGGCTTTGCGGCCTATGCGGGCGAGGGCGGTTACTCCGAACTCAAGTCTCTGCGTGACGGTGGCAATTGGGAACAGGTTCAGGAAAAAATACTCGACTCTGGTTTGCGTGGCCTAGGCGGGGCGGGTTTTCCATCCGGCACCAAATGGGGCTTTGTGCGCGGTAACGCAGGTCCACGTTACTTGGCCGTGAACGGCGACGAAGGCGAGCCTGGTACATTCAAGGATCGTTACTATCTGGAACGTACCCCGCATCTGATGCTGGAAGGTATGTTGATCGCCGCTTGGGCCGTTGAGGCAACGCGCTGTTACATCTACATGCGCGACGAATACCCCGCCGTGATTGAGATATTAAAACGTGAAATCAACGCACTAGAGGACGCGGGCATTGTCGAGACCGGCTATATCGAGCTGCGCCGTGGAGCGGGAGCCTATATTTGCGGCGAAGAAAGCGCAATGATCGAGAGCATTGAGGGCAAGCGCGGTATGCCACGGCATCGCCCCCCCTTTGTGGCCTCGATCGGCCTGTTTGGCCAACCAACACTGGTGCATAATGTTGAAACCCTGCTTTGGGTTGCGCGGGTTTGCCGTGAAGGGCCGCAAGTGCTGAACACCACTGAATTGAACGGCCGTAAGGGCCTGCGCTCCTACTCGATTTCGGGGCGTGTGAAAAACCCCGGTGTGCATCTGTTGCCCGCCGGATCTACCATCACCGATATCATCGCGGCCTGTGGCGGCATGTTGGACGGTCACACATTCAAAGCCTACCAACCCGGCGGCCCATCCTCGGGCCTTTTGCCTGCCAGCATGGATGACGTCCCGCTGGATTTTGACATGCTACAACCGCTTGGCACCTTCATCGGCTCGGCCGCCGTGGTGATCCTCTCCGATCAGGACAGCGCCTCTGCCGCCGCCTTGAACATGCTGCGGTTTTTTGAGGATGAAAGCTGTGGCCAATGCACGCCGTGCCGCGTCGGCTGTGAAAAGGCGGTGAAACTGATGCAGGCCGATCAGTGGGATCAACCGCTGTTAACGGAAATCTGCACCGCAATGGCGGATGCCTCGATCTGCGGGCTGGGGCAGGCGGCCCCCAATGCGATCCTGCTGACAATGAAACATTTCAACGGCGAGGTGTCCTGATGAGCAGCCCGATCACATTCACGCTGAACGGCGAACAGGTCACCGCGCAAGACGGCGAATCCATCTGGGAAGTCGCCAATGGACGCGGGCTGACCATCCCGCATCTGTGCCACAAACCCGCCAAGGGGTACCGGCCCGATGGCAACTGTCGCGCCTGTATGGTCGAGGTCGAGGGCGAGCGCACATTGGCCGCCTCCTGTATCCGCACACCGACCGAGGGCATGGTGGTCAGCACGGACACCGCCCGCGCCAAAACGGCCCGCAAAATGGTCATCGAGATGCTGGTCACAGATCAACCCGAGCAAGCGCAAGCCCATGACAGCGCCTCGCATCTTTGGGACATGGCGACGCTGGAAGATATTTCGACCAGCCGCCTTCCCAAACTCGAGCCTGACCGCATTCCGCTGCTGGACGACAGCCACGTCGCCATGCGCGTCAACCTGGATGCTTGCATCCAGTGCAACCTCTGTGTGCGGGCCTGTCGCGAAGTCCAGGTCAACGATGTGATCGGCATGGCAGGCCGTGGCCACGACGCCTATCCGGTGTTCGATTTTGATGATCCGATGGGCGAAAGCAGCTGCGTGGCTTGCGGGGAATGCGTGCAAGCCTGCCCAACAGGCGCCTTGATGCCCGCAACCGTTTTGGACAATGCCCAACGCGGCAACAGCGCTGATTTTGACCAAGAAATTGCCTCGATTTGCCCGTTCTGCGGCGTTGGCTGCCAGATTTCGTTGAAAGTCAAAGACGGCAAGGTCAAATATGTCGAGGGGCTGGATGGCCCCGCCAATGAAGGGCGCTTGTGCGTCAAAGGCCGCTTTGGCTTTGACTATATCCACCATGACCACCGCATCACCAAACCCTTGATCCGCCGTGAGGATGCACCGGCCAAAGGGCTGAATGTCGACCCCGCCAATCCGTTTACGCATTTTCGCGAAGCCACTTGGGACGAAGCGTTGGATGTGGCCGCCAACGGCTTGGCTCATCTGCGCGACACTGATGGCGGGCAGGCTGTGGCGGGCTTTGGTTCGGCCAAATGCACCAACGAAGAAGCGTATTTGTTCCAGAAAATGATCCGTCAGGGGTTTGGGCACAACAACGTCGATCACTGCACACGCTTGTGCCATGCCTCCTCGGTGACAGCGCTGATTGAAAATGTCGGATCAGGTGCCGTGACAGCCACCTTTAACGAGATCGAAAACGCTGATGTGGCGATTGTGATCGGCTGTAACCCGGCCGAAAACCATCCGGTCGCGGCGACCTATTTCAAGCAGTTCACCAAACGCGGCGGCAAGCTGATTGTGTTGGATCCCCGTGGTCAGGCCTTAAAACGCTTTTCCACCCATATGCTGCAATTTCGTCCCGGCGCGGATGTGTCCTTGCTGAATGCAATGATGAATGTGATCGTCGAGGAAGGTCTACAAGACGACGCCTATATCGCCAAATATACCGAAAACTGGGTCGCCGAAAAAGCCCATCTGACCGATTTCACCCCAGAAGCCATGAGCGGAATCTGCGGCATCTCGGCGGAGGACATCCGTGCCGCCGCCCGTACCTTTGCAAAAGGCAAAGCGGGGCTGATTTTCTGGGGCATGGGCGTGTCACAACACATCCACGGCACCGACAATTCGCGCTGCCTGATCTCGCTGGCTTTGATGACAGGCAATGTCGGCAAACCGGGGGCTGGCTTGCACCCGTTACGCGGACAAAACAATGTCCAAGGCGCATCCGACGCCGGCCTCGTGCCGATGTTCCTGCCGGATTATCAATCCGTTACCGACGACGGGGTGCGCAGCGCCTTTACCTCGGTGTGGAACTCAGATGATTTCAGCGCCGAAAAAGGCCTGACCGTCACCGAAATTCTGGATGCGGTCCACGGCGGCCAAATCAAAGGCATGTATATTCTGGGTGAAAACCCCGCCATGTCCGACCCTGATGTGACCCACGCACGCCAAGCGCTGGCCAAACTAGAACATCTGGTTGTCCAAGATATCTTTGTCACAGAAACCGCCAATTACGCCGACGTGATACTGCCGGCGTCAGCCTTTGCCGAAAAAGACGGCACCGTCACCAACACCAACCGCCAGGTCCAAATGGGCCGCGCTGCCATTGCCCCGCCGGGCGAGGCCAAGGCGGATTGGTGGATCGAGGTCGAATTGGCGCGTCGGTTGGGGCTGAACTGGACCTATACCCACCCCAGCGAAGTGTTTAACGAGATGAAACTGAACATGAATAGTTTTGACAACATCACATGGGACCGGTTGCAGACTGAAAATGCTGTGACCTACCCATCCTTGTCACCAAGCGATCCCGGCCAAGCGATTGTGTTTGCTGATGGATTTCCACGTGATGACAACCGCGCCCGTTTCACCCCCGCCAACCTGATTGCCCCTGACGAAGTACCCGATGACGAATACCCGATGATCCTGACCACGGGCCGCCAGTTGGAGCATTGGCACACGGGCTCGATGACGCGCCGCTCAAAGGTGTTGGACGGGTTGGAGCCTGAGGCCAATTGCTCGTTGCATCCGCGTACCCTGCGCGGGCTGGACGTGAAAGCTGGCGAATTGCTGTCCCTCACAACGCGGCGCGGCACAGTGACCCTAATGGCCCGCGCTGATCGCTCGGTGGCCGAGGATATGGTGTTCTTGCCCTTCGCCTTTGTCGAGGCCGCCGCCAACATCCTGACCAATCCGGCGCTCGACCCCTACGGCAAAATTCCCGAATTCAAATTTGCAGCCGTAAAGGTGGCAAAAGCCTAGCCCGCATCATTGTTCCAAAAATATCCGCGCCGCAGGCATAATTACTCTTATTCTTTGCCCTCAAACCGCAGCGCCACGCCATTCAGACAGTAGCGCAGCCCTGTGGGCGCCGGTCCATCCGGAAACACATGACCCAGATGGGCCGAACAGGCCGCGCAATGCACTTCGGTACGGCGCATGAAAAACTTGCGGTCCTCGGTTTCGCCAACAACCTCAGGCGACATCGGTTGAAAAAAGCTCGGCCAACCCGTACCGGATTCAAATTTGGACCCTTGATCAAACAACGGCGCATCACAGCAAATACAGTGAAAAATCCCGTCTGTTTTGGGGAAGGCATCACAGCTTCCGGCCCGCTCGGTGCCATGTTTGCGGGTAACTTTATACGCCAGATCAGACAGTTGCGCGCGCCATTCGTCATCGGTTTTGGTAACTTTTTCCATGCTGATATCCTGTTCTAAGCCCATTCTAGACTTGTGTGTATCGCGTCTGTGACCCATATTTAAGGCCAGTTGGCCAAAGGGCAAGTGCCCTGTAAGAACCTGTTATGAGGGACTTGAAATGCATAGCCTTGAAAGAGGGCGTTATCGCGTGCGTTTTGCGGATAGTGCAGCGGATATCAGCGCCTCGCAAGCCTTACGTAAATTGGCCTTTGCCGGTGCTGCAAAGGGGCTGGAAACTGATTGTTTTGATGCCCTGTGTGACCACGTGTTGGTCGAGGAGATCACCACTGGAAAACTGGTCGCTTCTTACAGGTTGATGCAACTGGTCGGCACCACTATCGAGCAAAGCTACTCCGCGCAATTCTATGATTTGAACGCTCTGCGCCAGTTTGGCGGGGCGTTGTTGGAACTGGGTCGATTTTGCACCCACCCAGATCACAGCGACCCCGAAATTTTACGGATCGCTTGGGCCTTGATGACTCGCGTCGTTGATGGCGAGGGCATCACGATGTTGTTTGGCTGCTCGTCCTTTGAGGGCTGCGATGCTGCCCCTTATACCGAGGTGTTTTCGATGTTGAAATCCCGCCATCGGGCGCCGGATCTTTGGCGCCCCTTGGCCAAATCCCCGGAGGTTGTGGATTTTCAGGATGCACCGATGTCGTCCAAAGCTTTGCGCAAAGTCCCGCCGTTGTTGCGCACCTATCTGGCGATGGGGGGCTGGGTGTCAGACCATGCGGTTGTTGATCGTGATATGAACACGTTGCATGTGTTCGTCGGTGTGGAAATCGCCACCATACCAGAGGCGCGCAAACGGCTGCTGCGGGCTGTAGCGCAATAGTTGGAATTGCCTGCGGCGCGGATATTTTGGGAACAATGATGGGCAGGGCGGTTGACGCCGCTGTGTTCTCGACATAGCCAGCGGTATGGCACGCGCACCCTTATTACAGCTCTCCGACATTTCGCTCACTTTTGGGGGCGATCCCGTTTTTGACGGGCTGTCTCTGGTGGTTCAACCCGGTGATCGCGTGGCGCTTGTCGGGCGCAACGGATCGGGTAAATCCACCTTGATGAAGGTGATGGCCGGACTGGTCGAGGCTGACAGCGGATCCGTTGTGGCATCCCCCGGCGTCAAAGTCGGGTACATGGAACAAGACCCTGATTTCAAAGGGTTTACCACGCTTGGAGAATATGCTTCTAGCGGCTTGTCCCCCGGTCAGGATTATCTAGTGGAGCGCGTTGCCGAAGGGCTGAAGTTCAACCCCGAGGGTTTAATCACCACCGCATCGGGCGGGGAACGACGCCGTGCTGCATTGGCCAAATTGCTGGCTGAAGCGCCCGAATTGATGTTGCTGGACGAGCCAACCAACCATTTAGACATCGAGGCGATCGGCTGGCTGGAATCACAGCTCAAGACCACCCGCACCGGATATGTGTTGATCTCGCATGACCGTGCCTTCCTGAATGCCTTGACCCGCGCCACGCTGTGGATTGATCGCGGGGCTGTGCGCCGTCAGGAAAAGGGCTTTGCCGAATTTGAAGCCTGGCGCGACAAGACGTGGGAAGAAGAGGACGACGCCCGTCACAAGCTTAAGCGCAAGATCAAGGCCGAAGCCCGTTGGGCCGTTGAGGGGATTTCGGCGCGGCGCAAACGCAATCAGGGTCGCGTGCGGGCGCTGCGCGAATTGCAGGCCGGGCAGGCGGCACAAATCAAGCGTCAAGGCACTGCCGAAATGGTGCTGGAATCCGGCAGGAAATCCGGCAAGAAGGTGATAGAAGCCATTGATATCGCAAAAAGTTTCGACGGCAAAGAAATCCTGTCCAAATTTTCGCTAAAGGTGCAGCGCGGTGATTGCATCGGGTTCGTTGGCCCCAATGGGGTGGGCAAAACCACGTTGCTAAACATGCTGATCGGCGAGATGGAGCCCGACAGCGGCACCATCACCCGTGGCACAAATCTGGAAATGGCGCTGTTTGATCAAAACCGCGCCCAGTTGGACCCCAATGTCAGCCTGTGGGAAAGCATGACAGGCGATGTTGACCTGCGTGTTTCCGGCAAGGCCGATCAGGTCATGGTTCGCGGCGCGCCGCGGCATGTGGTCGGGTATCTAAAGGATTTCCTGTTTGACGAGGCCCAGATGCGCGCGCCTGTACGTTCGCTATCTGGTGGCGAAAAAGCCCGCCTGTTGTTGGCCAAAATCATGGCACGTGAAAGCAATTTGCTGGTTCTGGATGAGCCGACAAATGATCTGGATGTTGAAACGCTCGACCTGTTGCAAGAACTGCTGACGGACTATGAAGGCACCGTTTTGCTGGTCAGCCACGACCGCGATTTTCTGGACCGCGTTGCCCGCACCACCATCGCGATGGAGGGGGACGGCAAGGCAACCGTTTATGCCGGCGGCTGGTCTGACTACCGCTCACAACGGGCTGAAACAGCCGAAACGGCCGCGCCTGCGAAGAAAAAGCAGGCCACAGGCAAACCCGACAATGCACCAACCGAGGACGGTTTATCCTTCGTTGAAAAGCACCGCCTTGAGGCGCTCCCTGCCGTGATGGAGCGTTTAGAGGCCGAGATCGCCAAGCTGGTTGAATTCATGTCCGACCCCGATATGTTTACCAACGAGCCTGTCAAATTCCAAAAAGCCACGGACGCCCTAATCGAGCGCCAATCGGTGCTGGATGCGGCGGAAGAAGAGTGGATGGCGCTTGAGGAAAAAGCGGCTGATTAAGGAGCTTAACTGAGGCTGACTACGACCTAAAAGTGATCAGTGTATGAGCCCCAAACGTGGAATCGAACAAAACAACCACCTGACTAAAGTGAGGTTTCGACTTAAAATCGTTCTGTTTTATAACAGCTGCAATATTCTCGGCATTCGACGCATCAACAGAGTCACCAAAAATAAAATCCATCAAATCCGTTGCATAGGATTTCTCTGCAAATTTTTCTGCGTTCATTGGGTTGAAGTGAAGCAGAATATTACTTGCGGAGACATGCCCGCCAATGCCCAACTCAGTTATTAGCAGAACATGGCGAGGTCAAAGATGAATATTGAAGGCCGCCCGAATTTCGGCGTCCAGCATTGGGTTAAACAGGGCCTGTGAGGGGGTGGCCAGTATCTCGTCCTTGCGTTTGGTGGCGGCGGGGACCAGTTCGGGGCGGTCGTATTCCTGCCATTCCTTTGGCGACAGACGATTGGCGGTTTTCGGGTATAGGTATTCGGTCTGCATCAATCCCAGCGTTTGTTCATGGCCCAGATAATGCATCGGACCACCCAGACATGTGGCGCGCATGACCTCAAGCCCGATGGTGTCGTCATTCACCTCGATGCCGCGCACACAGCGTTGGGCCTGACCAATCAGGTCATCCCCAAGGATCAGGCTTTCCAGACAAAACCCCAGCAACGAGGCATGCATGCCCGCCGCTTCATAAACGATGTTCAAACCCGACAGGCCCGCCATGACATTGGAAATGCCTTGCTCCCATCCGGCTTGCATATCAGGGAGTTTCGCGTCGGCGATGCCCGCAGCCGCCCCGCCAGGCAGCCCATAGAAATGGTGCATCTGGGCGCAGCCAGCGGTCAGCAAGGCTTGCTCGCCTGATCCGCCGGACATCGCCCCCGTGCGCAGGTCCGACACAAAGGGCCATGTGCCAAACACCGCCGGATACCCCGGTGAAATGGCGTTCACATAGACGATGCCGGCCAGACATTCCGCCACGGCCTGCATGATCGCACCTGCGATCGAGGCTGGCGCGGTTGCACCGGCTTGACCCGCCGAGAGCAACAGCACAGGCATGCCAGCGGCGATGCAATTCTCCATGACCTGACAGCTTTCGGTGGCAAATCGCATTGGTGGCACCACAAAGCAGTTCGAGTTGGAAACAAAGGGCCGCGCCCGCCATTTATCCTCTCCCCCCGCGATCATGTGCAACAAGTCGATGCCACCCGCGACAAAATCAGGCTCCACGAATGAAGTACCAACATGTTTGGTGGTGCCACTGGTGCAGGCGTAAACCGTATTTATGTCCAACTCAAAATTGTCGGTGACATCGCGGGCCACCATCGGGCGCTGCAAAAAGTGGATGTTGTCCATTTGATCAGTGATGCGGGCGGCATCGAACAGGTCTTGCAGGTTGCTTTCGCGGTAAGTGTTGGTGGCCACATCGACCAAATGAACAGCCGCACCGGCCGTGCCGTAATAGACATTCTTACCACCGATATGCATATCATGTGCAGGGTCGCGCCCAAACAGAGTGACAGATTTGGCGGCCTTTGCCAGTATGTCCTCGACCAAGGCGCGTGGAAACCGCAGGCGGCCGTCATCGCCAAGGATCGCACCGGCCTGCGTCATAACATCAATGCCGCTTTGCGGTGCGTCGGCCAGTCCGATTTGTTCCAGCGCATCCAGGGCACCGTGATGGATGCGCTCAATATCGGCTTGGGTTAGCGGGGTATAGCGGCCACCCTTCATTCCAGGGCGCACAGGGCACAGATCTTGGGCAAGGGGGGCGGCACGCAAAGCAACGCGTGCAGCGCGACCACCGGAGCGGCGAGATTGGCGTTCAGACATTTCAGGAACTTTCTAGATAGGGAAAACAAAGGGCGAAATCCCCCTATGGTCGTCCCCGCGCAGCCCGTCCGCGACGTGCTCCGATCGCCCGTGAAACCAGCGTTATGATCCAATGTTTGGTCGGCATTTCTTCTCCTGTTGCCAGTGTAGAATGCCGTCTAATGCGCCTAAGTCTTGCCTATTTGCGCCATATTG
The DNA here is from genome assembly GCA_002352425.1 of Rhodobacteraceae bacterium UBA2776. Classification (GTDB taxonomy): domain Bacteria; phylum Pseudomonadota; class Alphaproteobacteria; order Rhodobacterales; family Rhodobacteraceae; genus Profundibacter. The sequence goes on along the minus strand of DEIK01000034.1, from coordinate 5,504 downwards.
TCGTTTTTAGGCTACCAACGTCCCGAAGCCCCGCCACCAGACGACGAACCGCCGCCAAAGCTGCTGCCGCCGGAAGACGAGGATGAGCGCGAGGAAGAAATGCGGGCAATGGTGTAGTTTTCTTCGCGCCGATAATCACAATGGTTGCATGTGGTGGTCAGTATGCCGCTGCCTGAACTGGATCTGGTGGCGCTGACAATAATCTCACGGTGACGCCGGATACCACCTTTGCGCCCACAATTGGGACAGCGGCGCAATCGGGCAAAGAAATCAGCGATGCGGCGGTAGAACGCCATACCAAGAAAGAGCGTGATGAAGCTGCCAAAAATACCAAAGAATACGATCAATCCTATGTCCCATGGCTTGTCAGCGTCCAATGGGCGCTCCTTTCCTTCAGCCAATGGCATGGCGATGCGGCGGATCACCTCGTTTGTGCCGGTGCGAATACCTTCTGAGTATTTGTCATAGCGAAACGACGACAGGAAATGCTGATCTATCACATCTCCAGCGGCAGCATCAAAGTCCTTGTTATATCCTTTGCCCAATTCAACACGCATTTCGCGGTCCTGCCGGGCGACCAGAATGAGGATACCGTCGTTGCGCTCGGCATTTCCGATGCCCCAGTGGTTGAACAATCCGGTTGCAAAACTCTCGATGCTGTCGCTGGGGCCATATATATGCCGACTGCCGATGGTCAAAACCGTGACCTCGATGCCTTTTTCCGCGCGCAGATCTTTCAGCTGTTGCATCAGCGCGGCTTCGTCCTCGGCGCTGATAATGGCGGCGAAGTCATTTACAAAGAGGTTGTTATGGGTCGGATAGTTCTGCGCCGTGGCAAACCCGGGCAATAGCGTTAAAAACAGAATGAAAAATAGGCGCATGTCAGACTCCGGTCAACTCTTTTAGGACGGTTGGCACCATCATGACATCCTCGCGGGTGCAGTCAAACTGGCCGACCTGCATACGGATCACAAAGTTGCCATTTTGGCGGGTTTGGGTCAGGTAGATTCGCCCGTCATCATTGATGCGGCCCAACAGGGATTCGGTGTCCGCATCACTGTTGTTGTAGCGAAAGGTAAACAGTGAAAATGCAGGTGCCGTAGTGATCTCAAAACCATATATTTTTGCAATGATATCACGGCACTCCTTGGACCAATTGATGTGATTTCGTATGCGTGTACGCAGGCCGTCCAACCCATAGGCCCGCAGCGTAAACCACAGTTTCAGCGCCCTGAAACGACGCCCCAGCGGCACGGTCCATTCGTTGTAATTGGTGATTTCCTCTTGACCCAAAGTGTTCAGATACTCGGGCCGTAGCCCCAATGTGTTGATCTGCTCAACAGGGTTTTTCAGGAATTGAACCGCACAATCAAACTGCGCACCCAACCATTTATGCGGGTTAAAGACGATGCTGTCTACCCCCTCAACCCCCGCCCAGATGTGGCGGTATTCGGGGCAAATCATCGCTGATCCGGCCCATGCAGCATCCACATGCACATAAAGGTCATGGGATTTCGCCACCGATACAGTGGCGGCAATATCATCGCTTGCCCCGATCGAAGTGCCACCAACACATGCAACAACGCCAGCGGGCAGGTATCCGGCGGCGAGATCAGCCTGAATGGCCGCGTCCAGCGCAGTCGGGTCCATTTGATGTGCTGCATTGGTCGGAATTTTCACCAGATTATCTTGGCCGATGCCGGCAATCCGTGCGGCTTTGTCGATGCTGGAATGGGTCTCGCCAGAGGCATACACCCGCAGTCGGGGCAAGCCAGACAATCCGTGTTGGTTGCCCTTCCAGTCCAACACACGTTCGCGCATGGTCAGGATGGCAGAGAGCGTCGTCGTGGTGGCGCTGTCGTGAATGGTACCGGTGAAATCCTCGGGCAAACCCAATGCGTCGCGTAACCAGTTGATCATCACCGCTTCGATTTCATTGGCGGCGGGGGCGGTTTGCCACAGCATGGCTTGGCCGGCGATGGCGTTCGCCAGCTGCTCGGCCAGCATCGAAGCCGGAGAGGCATTGGCCGGAAAATACGCGAAAAACCGCGGATGTTGCCAATGGGTTGTTGCCCCCGGCACGATGGATTCAAAATCCGCAAAGATTTGTTCCATCGGTTCAGCCATTTCAGGCGCTTGGGACGGTAATTTTGCCGCCGTTTCACCAGGCTTAACATCAGCGCGCACTGGCTGATCACGCAGGCCCGCATGATAGTCCCGCGCCCAATCCGCAGCGCGTTTGGACCAGTGGTTTAAATCATCATGATTCATGGCGGCAATAGGGCCACGATCAGGTCGATTTGGCAAGAGGGGCGTAAGCCGCCTATTGGGAAATTGAACCTTGCAACGCGTCGCAAATACTGTGAGAAGTGTCGGTATTGGGCCACTAAATTTGCTGTACCAACAGCATACACAGGAAAAATACATTGGATATCAACGCAGTAAAGAGTTCATACAAAGCTTGGGCGCCGATTTACGACAAAACATTTGGTGCCATCACAATGGTTGGTCGCAAGCGTGCAATCCAACATATCAACGCACGCCAAGGCAAAGTGCTTGAAGTTGGTGTCGGCACGGGGCTGTCGCTAAAGCACTATCAACCCCATTTGCAAATAACAGGCATCGACGTTTCAACCCATATGTTGGCCAAAGCCCGCAAAAAAGTATCCAAACGCGGGCTGACACATGTTGAGGGAATCATGGAAATGGACGCCCGTGCAATGACACTGCCGGACAATCATTTTGACACGGTTGTTGCGATGTATTTGGTCTCTGTGGTGCCGGACCCCGAAATGGTGATCGCCGAAATGGCGCGGGTCTGCAAACCCGGCGGCCAAGTGTTGATCGTCAATCATTTTGCCCGCGAAAAAGGGGCGTTGTCGGTCGTGGAAAAGGCATTCGCGCCTTTCGCCAGCAAAATCGGTTGGCATTCGGATTTCTCAATCCACCGTATTCTGGGCGAAGACGATCTGGACGTTCAAGACCAATGTAAACTACCACCGATGGGCATGTTCACGCTATTGCGTATGGAAAAGCAGGACGACAACCGGCCGTTAAACTAGTCCAAAAACCCATCAGTGACAGAGGCGGGCAGGGCGTTGGTAAGCGGGGTGAAATCCCCGTTTTCAAACATCGCTTTTGCGGTGTCGTGAATGACACGGTGCGTGACCCGCGCCAATGCGGCCCCCAATGAAATACGCGCCACGCCGATTTTGGCGAATTGCGCGCGGCTGACCTTGGCAAAGGGGCCTGCGGCCAGTGCATTGACGGGCAGGGTGGTGGCCGCGCAAATACGGGCCAGATCCTCCATGCTGGCGGGCATCGGTATGTAAACACAATCCGCGCCAGCCGCCTCATAGGCCTGGATACGCCGGATTGCCTCTTCTATACCGTATTGCGCGTTCAACACACCATCTGCACGGGCCACCAGCACAAAATCACCCGACAGCGCGCGGGCCGCCAAAGCCGCTGCACGGATGCGCTCGACCGCATGATCGAACGCGTAGGCCGTGTCAGCGGGCAGGGCGGTGTCCTCGATCGAGATGCCCGCCAAGCCGATTTCGCCCGCCATCCGCACTGTTTCAGCGCAGGTATCAGGGTCATCGCCAAAGCCGTTCTCAAAATCCCCTGAAACCGGAATATCCACCGCAGCGATCAAGTCCTGAGCGTGTGACAGGGCCTCATCACGGGTGAGGGTGCCCATATCGGCACGGCCCTGCGTAAACGCATGTGCACCTGAGGAGGTCGCAATCGCCTGCGCGCCCAAACCCGCCAACATCTTGGCGCTGCCCGCGTCCCAAGCATTGGCAAGGATGAAGGGGTTGCCCCGTTGGTGTAGGTCGCGAAATCTGCCGGACATGTGATTTCCCTTTACTTTGCTAACTGCGCCAGTGTTTTGGCAAGTTCCGCCAACCGTGTCAGCGTCGCGCCATACGCCGTGTCGTCCACAGTCATGGCCACCCTGACATAGCCAGCGGCGAGGTGCCAAAGCTTTCGCCCCGCATGACGGCGATGTGTTCAAGGTCCAGGGTCAGGCCCTATTAATTACGGGGAGTCCCAAATGGTTTGATTTCTGATTCAACCGATGCAGGAGGAACTGCAAATGTCGCCTCTCTAGTGGCTTTCAGAAACACAGATCGAGCGCATAAAGCCCTACTTTCCGCGCTCTCACGGGGGGGGCCACGGGTTGATGGTCGTCGCGTTCTTAGCGGCATCATCCATGTGCTGAGGCGCGGGCTGCAATGGCGAGATGTACCGGCGGAATATGGCCCGCACAAGACCCTCTACAATCGTTTCATAAGGGGGAGGAAGTTATAATTTTTACAGCATATTCAAATAGTTATAACCTAAAGATGTGCCCGATCAATTGCAGATAGATGCACCACATCTAAAGACGCACCGCACAGCATCAAGCCTTTGAAAAAGGGGATCTTCGCCGTGACATTGGGCGCACAAAAGGCGGATTGAATTCCAAGTTACATGCGGTTTGCGGCGGGTTAGGCAAACCGGTGCTGATGTATCTGACGGCGGGCCGGATGTCTGACGACAAGGCGGCCAGATAGATCATTGAGGAGAAGCTTGGGTCAGTTTTGCAGGCGCGTAAAGCTATGCGTTTGAATTCCTTAAGTTTCCCGAAGTGGTTTTCAATCAAGTGTCTCCATTTGCAACCATGCTTGTCAAACTCCGGCGGGAACTTCCGGTTGCCATACTCGGACGGCAGGTCGCGCCAAGGTGCGCCGGTTTGGCGCAATCCACAATACGGCTTCCATGAAAAGGCGGCTGTTCTCGCCCGTACGACCGGGGCCGTTTTTCTAGCCAGAACAATGTGGTTCCATCAAAATCCACTGCGTATTTGTGTTGCGGGTTTGTCGGCTCTAGTCCGCCTGCGCGGCCATTTCTTTTGCAATCTCAGTCGCTAATCGGGCGTTGTTCATCACCAATGCGATGTTGGCGGTGAGGGATTTACCCTCGGTCAGCTCAAAGATGCGTTGCAGCAGGAACGGCGTGACGGATTTGGCTGAAATGCCTTGTGCGTTGGCTTCTTTCAGGGCTTGGGCAATCACAGGGGCCAATTCGTTTTGCGGGATTTCGGCGTCCTGCGGGATGGGATTGGCGACCAGTTGCCCCCCCGGCAGGCCCAGCTGCGCGCGCATCATTTGGGCGTCTGCAATCTGGCTGGCTGTGTCCATGCGCAACGGGCTTGGCAGATCGGACGAGCGCGACCAAAAGGCGGGAATATTGTTTTGTTTGAATGTGATAACCGGAACACCTAAAGTCTCCAAAACCTCCAGTGTTTTGGGCACATCCAGGATTGCCTTGGGGCCAGCTGCCACCACGGTGACGGGGGTTTGGGCCAGCTCGTGCAAGTCGGCCGATACATCAAACGACAGTTCCGCGCCGCGATGTACGCCACCGATGCCGCCTGTAGCAAACACCGAAATGCCTGCCAGATGGGCCGCGATCATGGTGGCGGCCACTGTGGTGGCCCCAGTGCCACCGCGCGC